>DASXKV010000051.1 GCA_036496605.1 Gemmatimonadaceae bacterium
CGTCGGGGTCGACTCGAGCTACTTCCGCATCATGAACCTCAAGCTGGACGAAGGCGCCAATTTCGCGCTTCGGCAATACCAGGCCGCGTCGTCGGTCACGATCATCGGCCAGGGCGTGAAGTCGCGCTTCTTCACGACGGAGGAGCCGATCGGTCGTACGATCAAGGTCGGCAATCAATGGTTGACCGTCGTCGGTCTGCTCGAGGACCGCAAGGTCTCCGCCGACGTCTCGCAGCGGTTAGGCATTCGCGACGCCAATATGGACGTCTACGTTCCGCTGCCGACGATGCTGCTCCGCTTTCGGAATCGGGCCGAGGTGACGCAGGAAGAGATGGAGCTCGCAGCGCGCGAGTTCAGTCAACCCGACTCCTCCGAGACGGACGATCAGCGCGCCGAGAAGCGCAACTACAACCAGCTCGACAAGGTCGTGGTGCAGGTGGATCGCGCCGCGGTCGTGCCATCGGTGGCGGACATTGTTCAGCGTCTGCTCAAGCGGCGCCACAACGAGGTCATCGACTTCGAGATCACCGTCCCCGAGCTGCTGCTCAAGCAGGAGCAACGGACAAAAACGATCTTCAACATCGTGCTCGGCGCCATCGCGTCGATCTCGCTCGTCGTCGGTGGGATCGGCATCATGAACATCATGCTCGCATCGATTCTCGAGCGCATCAAGGAGATCGGCGTGCGTCGAGCCGTTGGCGCAACGCAGCGAGATGTGCTCGCGCAATTCCTGAGCGAGGCGGTGATGATCAGCCTCGCCGGTGGTCTCGCCGGGATCATCACCGGCGCGATCCTGAGCTCGATCATCGAACATGCGGCGAAGATTCACACGATCGTCTCGCCTTTGTCCGTCGTCGTCGCTTTTGGGGTGTCGGTCGCCGTCGGCCTCTTGTTCGGCATCGTTCCCGCCTGGCGCGCCGCGCGCCAGGATCCCGTCGTGTGCCTTCGCTACGAGTAGCGCGGGCAGTCGTCTCTCGAGCCTAACGACACATGTTGTCACTCTCTCGCCGCGCGTGCGTCCTGGTGCCGCTCGCCCTGTTCGCGCTCCCGTCGGGCGATGCGCTGGCGCAACAGCCGGTCACGGCCCCTTGTCCCCCCGGAAGGATCGTCGCTTCCGGATGCCCCGCTGGCTCGCTCAATCTCGCCGACGCCGTCGCGATGGCACAGCGTCAGGGGCTGTCGGCCGAGGCGTCGCGCCAAATGCTGGTCGAATCGAGAGCGCGCAACGCCGCCTTCAGGGCGCGCTTGCTGCCGCAGCTGTCCCTGGATGCGATGCCCGCGAATTACAACCGCGGCTTCATTCCGGTCGTCCTGCCGACGGGCGAGACACAGTTCGCGTCGCAGAGCCAGAATGAGTCGACGGCGGGCCTCACGGTTTCGCAAGCGCTTCCGTGGATAGGATCGACACTCACGGTCGGATCGTACCTCGATCGCCTGGACCTGACGGGCAGCGTGACCAGTCGGACATATAGAACGACTCCGTTCCTCGTGACGCTGCGTCAGGATTTACTCAAGCCGCGCGAGCTGCTCTGGGACACTCGGTCGCAGGATCTCCGCGCTGGTCTCGCCGAGCGGCAGTATCTGGAGTCGCGAGAGGATTTGGCGATCAATACCGCCGCGGCATTCTTCGACTATTACGCCGCGACGGTTGCCCTGCGAAATGCGACGTCGAACGTCGCAGTGAACGACACGCTGTACACGCTCAACAAGGGCCGCTACGAGGTCGGCAAGATCGGAGAGAATGATCTACTGCAGAGCGAGCTCCAGCTGCTGCGTGCGCGCGCTTCGTTGGACGGTGCGAAACTCGAGCGCGACCGGAGCGAATCGGCGCTCCGGCGGCTCGTCAACGTGCATGCAACGGACACGCTCGTCGTCGTTCCGCCGGAGAATGTGTCGACCATCGAGGTTGACCCGAGCGTCGCCGTCACGGAAGCGCTCCGCAACAGTAGTGTGGCCGAGCAGGCCGCGCTCGATTCTGTGGTCGCGCGACGCAGCGTCACGGAGGCGCGGCTCACCAACGGTTTCGGCGCAACGATCATCGCGAGCTATGGCATGAATCAGACGAACTCCCTGTTCGGCCTTTCCTACGCGTCACCCTTGCCGCAGCAGGGCTTTCAACTGCACGTGACCATGCCGCTCTTTCAGTGGGGCGGCGGCAGCGCCGACGTTCAAGCGGCGAAGGCCGAGGAGGCTCGGGCCGCGAGCACGTCACGCGCTCGGCGAGAGCAGGCCGCGGAGGACGCTCGTTATGCAGCGCTCCAACTCACCCAGTCGCAGCGCATGCTCCTCATCGCGGCGAAGGCAGACACAGTCGCGCAGAAGCGATTCGAGGTCGCCAAGAACCGCTACCTCATCGGGAAGATCGGAGTGAGTGATCTCTACATCGCGCAGAACGAAAAGGACCAGGCTCTGGACGCGTATGTACAGGCGCTTCGCGGCTATTGGAACAATTACTATCGGCTGCGACGGGTCACGCTGTACGATTTCGAGCAGAAGGCGAGGGTGCAGTGAGAGCAGTGGTGTCGCCGCTCTCGAGTCGTTGTCGGACCGCGTGAACTGACTAAGGGGCGGTTTCCGCACTTTATCCGGATCTCGAGCCGCTGCCATCGGACCACGAGTCGCGGTCATCTGTCCTCGACTCGATGTGACCTAGCGGCCACTCGGTCTACGAAAACCCTCGCTCGTTGCGGCGACATCTCGACTCGTGGTCAGCGACGCACGCCTCGGAGTGACGAGACCAGACTCCAGGCTGAGCTGTTCACGACATCGAGAACGGTGACCCTTACTTGCCCGCTGCGGGCGGACCTGGAAGTGTGGAGAAATAGGAAACTTTCGGCTCCTCCGGACCGCGCCTGCCCGTCCATTTCCAATTCTTTATCTCCGGCATGTCGTCCCCGTGCTCTCGCACGTAATGATGATGCTCCACCAACTTGTCCCGGAGCATCTGCTTGAAGTGCGAGCCGATGCGCGCGAGCCGCGGCACGCGATCGACGACACTGCCGGCGATGTGGAAGCGATCGAGCTCGTTGAGCACCGTCATATCGAACGGCGTCGTCGTCGTTCCTTCTTCCTGGTAGCCGTGCACGTGGAAATTCGCGTGGTTGCGGCGACGATACGTGAGTCGGTGAATGAGCGTCGGATACCCGTGGTACGCGAAGATCACCGGACGGTCCGTCGTGAACATCGAGTCGAACTCCGCCTCCGGCAAACCATGCGGATGCTGCGTCGATGACTGCAACGTCATCAGATCGACGACATTGATCACGCGCAACGCGACGTCGGGGAAATGCCGGCGCAGCAGGTCGACCGCGGCCAACGTCTCGAGCGTCGGCACATCGCCGGCGCACGCGATCACGGCATCGGGCTCGATGCTCTGATCACTGCTCGCCCAATCCCAGATGCCGATACCAACGGTGCAATGGCGAATGGCCGCCGTCATATCGAGATACTGCGGGGCGGGCTGCTTCCCCGCGACGATCACATTGATGTAGTTGCGACTCCGGAGACAGTGATCGGCCACGGAAAGCAAACAGTTCGCGTCCGGCGGGAGATACACACGTACGATATCGGCCTTCTTGTTGACGACGAGGTCGATGAATCCCGGATCCTGATGGCTGAAGCCATTGTGATCCTGTCGCCAGACGTGTGACGTCAGCAGATAGTTCAACGACGCGATCGGACGCCGCCAGGGAATGTCGAGGCACGCCTTGAGCCACTTGGCGTGCTGGTTGAACATCGAGTCGACGATGTGAATGAACGCCTCGTAGCAGGAGAAGAAGCCGTGGCGCCCGGTGAGGAGGTAGCCCTCGAGCCAACCCTGGCACAGCTGTTCGCTCAGCACCTCCATCACGCGTCCGTCGGCCGAAAGATGTTCGTCCGTCGGCAGAATCTTCTCCATGAAGACGGTGTTCGTCGCCTCCCACACAGCCGTTAGGCGATTGGACGCGGTCTCATCCGGCCCGAACAGACGAAAGTTGCGTGCCTCGCCACTGAGCGCGAAGATGTCGCGCAGAAACTCGCCTAACGAGCGTGTGCTCTCGGCGACGCGCTCACCGGGAGCGCTGATCGGCAGCGCGTAATCGCGAAAATCCGGCAGCAACAGATCGCGAAGCAGCAAGCCGCCGTTCGCGTGCGGATTCGCTCCCATGCGTCGGTCGCCGCGTGGCGCGAGCCCGGCGAGCTCCGGAATGAGCCTACCCTCGGCGTCGAACAGCTCCTCTGGGCGATAGCCGCGCATCCACTCTTCGAGCTGCGCGAGGTGCTGCGGTTTGGTGGCAAGCTCGCTCAACGGAACCTGATGCGCGCGCCACGTGCCCTCCACGGGCTTGCCGTCTACTTCCTTGGGCCCCGTCCAGCCCTTGGGCGTGCGCAATACGATCATTGGCCACACCGGCCTTCCGGTCGATTTGCGCGCTCGGGCATCATGTTGGATGGCGTGGATCTCGTCGACGATCTCGTCGAGCGTCGCTGCCATCAGCTGATGCATTGCCTCCGGCTCGTGTCCCTCGACGAAGTAGGGCGTGTAGCCGTAACCCGTCAGGAGTTGCGACAGCTCGTCGTCGTCCATCCTGCCGAGGATCGTTGGATTAGCAATCTTGTAACCGTTGAGATGGAGGATCGGGAGGACGGCGCCGTCCCGTGCCGGATCGAGAAACTTGTTCGAGTGCCAGCTCGCGGCCAGCGTGCCCGTCTCGGCCTCGCCGTCGCCGATGACGCACGAGACGACCAGATCGGGGTTATCGAATGCCGCACCGTACGCGTGAATGAGCGAGTAGCCGAGCTCGCCACCTTCGTTGATCGAGCCGGGCGTCTCCGGGGCGGCGTGACTCGGGATACCACCGGGAAATGAGAACTGCTTAAAGAGTCGCCGCATGCCTTCGACGCTCTGCGAAATACTCGGATAGAACTCGCTGTACGTCCCCTCCAGATATGTGTTGGCGACGATGCCAGGCCCTCCGTGACCTGGCCCTGTTACGTAAAT
Organism: Gemmatimonadaceae bacterium; assembly: GCA_036496605.1. Classification (NCBI taxonomy): domain Bacteria; kingdom Pseudomonadati; phylum Gemmatimonadota; class Gemmatimonadia; order Gemmatimonadales; family Gemmatimonadaceae; species Gemmatimonadaceae bacterium. Next base: position 4,982 of record DASXKV010000051.1, read on the forward strand.
CACATTCAGGTCGCGCTCTCGTATCAACCGATTGAGATGCACGTATACGAAATTGAGTCCCGGCGTCGTGCCCCAATGTCCGAGCAATCGTGGTTTGACATGCGCCAATGTGAGCGGCTCGCGCAACAACGGGTTGGCGAGCAGATAGATCTGGCCGACGGAGAGATAATTGGCGGCGCGCCAGTACGCATCGATTCGATGCAGTACGTCATCGGTGAGCGGACGCGGAATCGTTCGCTCGCTGTGCGGAGTCACGGTGGCGGTTGTCGACATGTTTGGATTATAGCAAAAAAATGTTCGTCGCGTGCGTTGCATCACGGCGAACTCGTAGCACACGAGGCAAAACGTTTAATCCGTATGCAACGCGATGACGCGCACACCGGGAACGCGTCGATGCGGCTCGTGTCTTGCCTTTCGGTTGTCGGCAGTCCGATGAATAGGAGCTCCGTATGAGCGACATCACTCGCAGCACGGGAGTCGCGGTGGATCCGGTGCAGGAAGCTCACCGAGTCTTTCATCGACTGTGGTCCAAGGCGTACGACGCGCCGGGATACGACAAGCGAGAGTGGCTGCGCTTCGAAGAGTTGCTGCGTCAACTGGGACTGCGCATCTGAGTAGAGGGTAGAGAGTGGAGAGTAGAGGGTGAGAAAAACGAATGGCCGGCACACCAGTGCCGGCCAACGAGTCTACTCTCTACTCCTCACCCCTCTACCCTCCACGCTCTAGCACTCCGCCTCACGCGATTCGGGTTTCGTTTGAACGAGGGGCGGTGCGCTGCAAGCCACGTTTTTTGATCTGACGTTAGAACTTTCTGAATATCTGCACCGAGCTGTTTGTTCGCCGTCATGAGACGTTGCCGAACCGGCGTGGTCTGCGCGAACATCGCGTGCCGTTGGTCGACACTCATGGATTGGCCCGCCACGCGCGCCGCGCGCATCTGCTTGCCGATCGCCGCCATCGATTGCAGGTCTTGCCGATGAGCCGAGCGATACGCCGTCACGAGCGCCTTGATCTGCGTCCGCTGCGCATCCGTCAACTGAAGATTCGCCGGCAGTCGCCGAGCGAACATGAAACCTCCGCCCATCATCCCGAATCCATGCCGGCCAAATCCCCATGGGCCCGGCGCGCCATTCGTGGCGCTGAGGAAATTATCCGGCGCCGGCACCGTCGGCGCCGTCACTTCATTGGCGCACGCCGCCACGGAACCGGCGACGAGCAGGAGCAGCATGTTCCTCATGTCCTCATCCTCCGATGTGCACCGAGTCGAGTGCGTAAGACGGAGGCTATGAACAAATGTTAGCGTCGGCCAGTGGCTCGTAGCTGGTTCTTAGTGAATAATCAATGTTACGAACCGCCGACCCAACGTTGATGCTCTCTCGGCTGTACAACCGCGCCACCGGAATGCCGATCTTGATCGGCCTTCTCGTGGTCACGTTTGCCATTGCGGCGGACCTCGCGCACGAGGCGTGGACCACGGGAGTTTCTCAGCAGCGAACCGCCGAGCGCGCCCTGCGCGATTTCGTGCGATTCTCCGCGACAAATACGGCATACCAGGCGCAAGCATCGATTGAGCTTGGAGTCCGAACCCTCCTCGGGCCGGTGGCGGCTCGCAGTGCTAGAGACAGGTCTCCCGCGGCCGAACTAGAAGCATTGGCGGAGAGTGCGGCCCGAATTGTTGAATGCCATTGCGCACCAGTCTTTCGGCCGACCTTCTATTTCCGTCTCGACCTAGCCTCCGCCGATCTGCGAATCAGCGGCGCCGCGTCTCCCTCGGACGCCGAGCGTCAATGGCTCCGCGACACGATTGCGGTCCACGCTCGTGCGGTGCGTCACCCTGATTGGGACGTGGCGCTCGTCTACGGCGGCGCAGGCTCGCGGCCCCGAGTCGTTGCATACAGCCTGCGCGGCCCCGCCGCGTACGGCCTGGTGAGCGACGTCGGAGCCTTCGGCGACGCGGCCATCGCTCCGGTGGTCCGGACTCGCCCGCGCCCCGATGTCGAGCTCGGCCCGCACGCCGCCGGCTACGACTCGCTGATGAGAACTTTCATATTGGCCCCGGACGGTCATGCGGTGTACGACGCGAATCCCCGTCGGCCGGAGCTTCGCGTCACGATGGTACCGGGCGCTGGACACGAATCGTATACGCCGGGCGCCGAGCCCCTGATCCCGACGACGCTGTTTGCCGATACGGTGCGGCTCGGGCCGCAGTTCGGCGATCTGCGGCTCGACGTCGCGCTCGCCACGAGTGATCCTGGCGCCCTCATCGCGGGAGGGCTCCCACGGTCGCGGCTCTTCGCGCTGCTCGGATTGCTGGTGTTGATGGCTGGCCTCGTGGCCGTCGTCGTGTTGCAGCTCCGGCGCGAGCACGAGCTCGCGCGGCTGCGTGCCGATCTGACCGCCGGAGTGTCGCACGAGCTGCGCACGCCGCTGGCGCAGATTCTTCTGTTCGGCGAAACGCTGATGCTCGAACGCACGCGCTCGGAGCGCGAGCGCCGTGCGGCCGCCGAGGTGATCGTGCGCGAGGCGCGCCGGCTCATGCATCTCGTCGAGAATGCGCTGCACTTCACTCGCGCCGACCGCGAGCTCCTGCATCTCTCGCCCGAGTCGATCGATCTGGGTGAGGCAACGCGCGAGATTCTCGTCAGCTTCGCGCCGCTTGCGTGGACGGCGAAGGTGACGTTGCGCGAGATGATCGACGAATCCGCGACGGCACTTATCGATGCCGCCGCCTATCGGCAGATCGTGCTCAACCTGCTGGAGAATGCGATTCGCTACGGGCCCGTTGGCCAGACGGTGACGGTGCGCGTTGAGGGTGTACCGGATGGCGCGCGCCTCGTCGTCGAGGATGAAGGGCCAGGCATTTCTACCGCCGATCGCGAGCGCGTGTGGGCGCCGTTCGTTCGCCTAACGAATCAGGCTCGCGGATCGATGGGCACGGGAATCGGTCTGGCGGTGGTCCGCGATCTCACCTCGCGCCACGGCGGCCGCGCCTGGATCGATCGTGCACCATCGGGTGGCGCTCGGTTCGTCGTCGAGCTTCCGTCGAGTGCGCGGGGCTTGCCGAAAAACTCGGGCCGCGAGGACTCTGTTGGCCCCGCCCACGCCGCACTCTGACGAGACTCTGACGTTGGCCCGTGCCGTCAGTGCACCGTCGGCGCCGTCAGTTCACGAAACTCTAACGTTGCATAGGAAGGCAAAAACCTGTCGGCACGATCGACGGCGACGTATCCGTTGTATACAAATCCCCGGGCACACCCCAGCCCCCTCGAATCGTGTCTCTCCTTACACGGAAATCTCTCGTCGACCTGCGCGCCGAAGCGGAGCGCAGCCCCCTCCGCCGATCCCTCGGCCCGCTCAACCTAACGGCGCTCGGCATCGGCTCCATCATCGGGACCGGCATCTTCGTGCTCACCGGCACCGCGGCCTCGCAGAACGCCGGCCCCTCGCTCGTCCTCTCGATGATCATCTCCGCGGTCGGCTGCGCCTTCGCCGGGCTCTGTTACGCGGAGTTCGCGTCGCTCGTGCCGGTCGCGGGCAGCGCGTACACGTACGCATACGCGACGGTCGGTGAGATCTTCGCGTGGATCATCGGCTGGGATCTCATTCTCGAATACGCGCTCAGCGCGTCGACGGTCGCGGTGGGATGGTCCGGGTACTTCGTGAGTCTGTTTCGCGATCTCGGCATCGCGATACCGGCGCAGCTCACTGCTCCGCGCGGCGTGGTGCTCACGCTCGCCGACGGGTCGATTGCGCACGGCGTCTTCAACGCGCCGGCGGCATTCGTCGTGCTCCTCGTCTCGGCGCTGCTCGTGATCGGCATCAGGCAATCGGCTGGCACGAACACCGTGCTCGTGCTCATCAAGTCGCTCGTGCTCGTTCTCTTCGTCGTACTTGGCTGGTCGTACATCCGGCGCGAGAATCTCACACCGTTCATTCCACCTAACGAGGGCGGCTTCGGCCACTTCGGGTGGAGTGGCGTGTTGCGTGGCGCCGGCGTGATGTTCTTTGCGTATATCGGCTTCGACGCCGTGTCCACGGCCGCGCAGGAGGCGAAGCAACCGCAGCGAGACATGCCGATCGGCATCCTCGGGTCGCTCGCGATCTGCACGGTGCTCTACATCGCGGTCGCGATCGTCCTCCTCGGGATCGTGAGCTATCATCGGCTGAACGTCGCCGATCCGCTCGCCGTCGGCATCGACGCGACCGGACTGCGCTGGTTCAGCCCGGTGATCAAGGTCAGCGCGCTTTTCGGCTTGTTCAGCACGATGCTCGTGCAGCTTCTCGCGCAGACGCGAATCTTCTACTCGATGAGCCGCGACGGACTTCTTCCGCCCCTCTTTGGCGTCGTGCACCCACGCTTCCGAACGCCCTATCTGAGCACCATCCTCACCGGCGTGATCATTGCCATCGCGGCCGGCCTGCTTCCAATCGAACTGCTCGGCCAGTTGGTGAGCATCGGCACGCTGCTCGCCTTCGTGCTCGTCTGCATCGGCGTCGTTAGGCTCCGCCGCACCGCGCCCGACCTCGAGCGTCCTTTTCGCACGCCCTTCGTGCCGACGATCCCGATCCTCGGTGCGGTGATCTGCCTTGTGCAGATGGTCGCCCTGCCGCTCGAGACGTGGATTCGGCTCGTGGTCTGGCTCGTCACGGGGCTCGTGATCTACTTTGCGTACAGTCGGCGCCGGGCGTACAGGGTTCGCATCGCGCGAGTCGAGGCGGAGCGGGCGGCGTGAGTGCCTAACGCCGACGCAAGGCAAACGCTTCCCACCGATGGCTCTCCACCGACGTCACCATGTCGCGGATTCTGATTGTCGAGGACAACCACGATTTGGCTCGGGGTCTCGCGAACAATCTCGAGATCGAAGGCTATGACGTCGACGTCGTGCACGACGGAGCTGAAGGCCTCGAGCATGCGCGCGCGAGCGATCCGGCGCTGATCATTCTCGACTTGGCGTTGCCGGGTCTCGATGGGTATCGCGTGCTCTCGACGTTGCGCGCCGAGGGCAACGACGTGCCCGTGTTGATCCTGACGGCGAGGAGCGAAGAAGCCGATAAGGTTCGCGGCTTCCGGTACGGGGCTGACGACTATGTCACGAAGCCGTTCGGCCTCCTCGAGCTGCTCGGCCGTGTGAACGCTCTGTTGCGTCGCGCCGGTGCGCCGGCGCGGACGAACGGTGGGGGCAAGGCGTTAGGCGAGCGGATCCACTTCGGCGACATCGAAGTGCGGCCCGGAACCCACGGCGTCTATCGCCGCGGATTCCCCGTGACATTGCGACCGAAAGAATTCGAGCTGCTCATGGCGCTCCTGCGTCGCGGGGGAAAGATCGTACCGCGTCTCGAGCTGCTGCGCGACGTGTGGGGCTATGATGCCGACGTCGTGAGTCGGACCGTCGATACGCATGTCGCCGAGCTGCGGCGAAAGCTCGAAGACGATCCCGCGAACCCGCGCTACATCGTGACGGTGCGCAAGGCCGGCTATCGTATCGCGCTCGACTGACGTACGTCGCGCGACACTTCGTTACGGAGTTCATCACCGTGCCATACCGGTTCATCACCGGTATATGCGGCTCACGGAGAAGTCAAGAAAATGCGTGACTTCTCAACCCCGATTCGGGTTCATCACAACATACGGAAATGACGGCGCCGTGATGCTTCACGCGACGTCGGCGCGTCGCTGGTGACTGCGACTGCTCGCGAACATTCCGTTTCTTGCGCGCGCGCTGCACTCGCGCGCGACGACTCACACCCTTGGGAAAGGGAGGGCCGAATGGCTTGGATTCGCAGGTTTGCCGTCAGCGTGTTGGTGCTCGCGCCAGTGCTCGGCAGAGCGCAGCAGCCGACGGGAACGATCGCCGGACGCGTCATCGATCGTGCAACGCAGCAGCCCGTCGTGGGCGTGACGGTGCGCGTCATGGGAACGACCCGCGCGGCGCAGACGACGGATCAGGGCGGCTATCGCATCACCGGCGTGCCGTTAGGCACGGTCAGTGTGCAGGCGCTGCGAATCGGGTACGCATCGAGTACGCGTCCCAGCTCGATCACGGGAACGGACGTGGCGACACTGGACTTCGCGCTCGACATAGCGGCGACGCAGCTCGACGTTGTGCAAGTGACCGCCACGGGGCAGGAGCAATCACGTCGTGAGAGCGGCGTATCCACCGCCACGATCAACGTGCCCGACGAGGTGCCGCAAGCGGCCGTGTCCAACCTGCAGACCGTTCTCTCTTCCCGCGCCGCAGGCGTCGTGGTGCAAGAGGCGAGCGGGACGACTGGCAGCAGCGCGCGCATTCGGATTCGCGGATCCAACAGCGTGTCGCTCCTGAATGATCCACTCATCATCGTCGACGGCATTCGTGTCAACAACGACGAAGGCGCGACGAGCATCGGCGTCGGTGGACAGGTGACATCGCGGTTGAATGACATCAATCCCGAGGAGATCGAGAACATCGAGATCGTCAAGGGACCCGCCGCGGCTGCACTCTATGGAACGGCGGCGTCGAATGGCGTCATTCAGATCACGACGAAACGCGGCACTCCGGGACGGACGAGATGGACGACGCATACCGAAGCCGGGACAGTCAACGAAGTCAGCCAGTATCCGACGAATTACTGGATGCTGGATCTCAACAGTCCCTTCGTGAATCCCGGAGATACGCTGTTTCCCTGCACGCTCGACTTCCAGGCGCGGGGCATTTGCAGCTCGAACCTGAAGCTCGTCTCGTTCAATCCCCTCGAACAGGCGAGTCCGTTCGTTCGCGGCTGGCGTGAGCGCTATGGCGCGGATGTCGCCGGCGGTTCGGATCTCGCTCAATACTTCTTCAGCAGCGATTTCTATCGGGAGCAGGGTGTGTACGCAATCAATCGCGAGCGTCAGATCTCGCTCCGCGGCAACATTCACACCCAGTTGCGTGAGAACTTCGATCTGTCGGCGAACACCGGGTACGTCCAGAACCGGCTCCGTCTACCGCAGAACGACAACGACGTGCGCGGAATCATTCCGGGCGGTCTGCTCGGACCCGCCATACCCGGGTACGGCCGCTTCGGCGGCTACGGTTTCGATTCCGTCGCCGACATCGAGGCGATCAACACGCAACAGAACGTCGAACGCTTCACCACATCGGCGCGCTCCACTTGGCAGCCACTGACGTGGCTTTCCGCGATCGGTACCGCCGGCATCGATTTCGCCAATCGCATCGATCAGGAGTTCATTCCGCCGGCGAGCGCCGGTGGTCCGACGAGCCATTTCTCGGACGACCGCGTTGGCAAGCGCACGTCGAATCCGTTTCAGGATTTCGTGTACACGTCGAACGTCGGTGTGACGGCGACATTCAATCCGCGCGCCGATCTTCGATCGGCAACATCCACCGGCGTTCAATACAACGACGAGGTAACGCGCGCCACGTTCGCCTTCGGACAGAATCTGCTCGCCGGCACCGGGTCGCTCGGCGGCGCGACGGCGCTCTTCGCGGTGGGCGAGACCAACGTCGAAAACAAGACGTTAGGCGGCTACTTCCAGGAGCAGTTGTCCTGGCGCGATCGCTTGTTTGTCAGCGGCGCGCTGCGGGGAGACAAGAACAGTGCCTTCGGTCAGGACTTCCGCAGCGTTCTGTATCCGTCGGCGAGCGCCTCGTGGGTCATTGGCGACGAAGGGTTCTTCCCCAAACAGGAATACCTCTCCTCCCTTCGTCTGCGAACGGCCTACGGCGAGAGCGGTCAGCGCCCCGGTTTCCGCAGCGCGATACGCTTCCTGGCTCCGTCGGCGGTTGCCATTCGCCAGGGCTCGAGCGAGAGCGCGAATGTTCCCGCCTTCTTCGTGGGCGGCATCGGCAACGTGAGCCTCAAGCCGGAGATCTCGAAGGAGTATGAGATCGGCTTCGACGCGGGATTCTGGCGCGACCGCGTCGCGACGGAGATCACCTACTACAGCAAGAACACCACGGACGCCATCGTTGCTCGCCCGATTCCGCCGTCCGGTGGCGAAGCGACCACGCGCCTCGAGAACCTCGGACGCGTGAAGAACGCAGGCCTCGAGTACACCGTCAACGCGCGCCTGTTCGAGACGCGTCAGGTCGCAGGCAGCCTGGTCCTCAATGGCAGCACGAGCGCGAACAAGCTGCTCAGTCTGGGGCAGGGCATTCCGACGATCACCTTCGGCTCGAACGGCACGCAGCGCCACGAGGCCGGCTACCCGTTAGGCGGCTACTGGTCCGTCCCGATTCTCAGTTACCAGGACAAGAACGGCGACGGCATACTCAGTCGCACGAATTGTAAGACCACGAACGGTGTGGTGAACCCGCAGGGTGCATCGCTTCCCGCGTGCGAAGTCACGCTCGGCGACTCGGCGGTGTTCCTCGGCTCGCCGTTCCCGACGCACGAGCTGTCGCTCACGCCGCAGCTCACCTTCTACAGGAACATCACCGTTCGTGCGCTGTTCGATCACCGCGGTGGAGAGAAGTTGTTCAACTACACCGAGCGTTTCCGCTGCGTCGTCTTCGCGAATTGCCGTGCCGCGAACGACAAGACGGCGCCGCTCGACGAGCAGGCGCGGTATATCGCGGGCTTGATGGGCACGGACGTGGGTTATCACGAAGACGCCAGCTTCACGAAGCTGCGCGAGGTCGCGGTGAGCTTCAGCGTTCCGGCGCGATACGTCTCGCGCTACGGCTTCAGTGGGGCGACGCTCACGCTTGCCGGGCGCAATCTCCACACCTGGACCAAGTACACCGGTCTCGATCCGGAGATCAACGAGAATGGTGGATTCAACTTCAGCACGGACGAATTCCTGACGCAGCCGCACGTCCGCTATTTCACCGCCCGTCTCGATCTTGGTTGGTAACCCGACATTACTCGCGGAGAGAAGAGGACACAGATGATCAATAGACTATTATGGCGCACCGGCGCGCGAGGGCCCGTTCTCGCCGCTGCGGTCTTGCTATTGAGTGCCTGTTCAATCGACAAGGTGCTCGAGGTGCCCGATCCCGATGTCTCGCGACCCGGCGATCTGACCGGGACGCTCGCGTTGGCGACCCTCAAGGCGGCGGCGGTGGGTGACTTTCAGGTGGCGTTCGCCGGTACTGGCGGACTCACCGGTCTCGAGGGACTCGTCAACATCACTGGCCTGTTCACCGACGAGTTCTTCTTTACCGAGACTTTCCCGACGCGCGTACAGATCGACCGTCGTGCGATCGACCGCAACAACTCGACGATGCTGGCGATCTATTTCCAGGCACAGGCGGCGAGACAATCGGCGTTTCGTGCCGAGAGCGTCTACGCGAAGCTCGCGCCTAACGACTCAGGCTACTCGGAGTCGCTGAGTCTCGAGGGATATGCGTTCATCCTCCTCGCCGAGAGCTACTGCTCGGGGGTGCCGATCACGAAAGTCGATGTGTCGGGCATGGTGCTTCCCGGACAACCACTCTCCACCCAGCAGTTGCTCGATTCGGCGATCAATCGCTTCACGACGGCGCTCACCATCGCGAACAGCGCCGGGAGCACATACCTCGCGAATCTCGCCCTCGTTGGGCAAGCGCGCGCGCTCCTATTCAAGGGCAACGGCAGCCTTGCCGCGGCCGCGACGCTCGTGCAGAACGTGCCTTCCGACTTCGAGTACCGCATCTTCTCGAGCGATAACACCGACCGCCAGAACAACGGCGTCTTCGAGCTACAGTATCTCGAAGGCAGGTGGACGCAGGCGGACAAGGAGGGACGCAACGGCCTCCCGTTCCTGAGCGCCGGCGATCCACGCACGCCGTTCGTGGATCTCGGCGCGGGCTTCGACGGAGCGCATGAAGTGTACGGCTCTCTGAAGTACCCGAGCCGTTCCGCGAGTACAGTTCTCGCCAGCGGTGTCGAAGCTGAGCTGATTCTCGCCGAAGCGGCGCTCTCGAGCAACTATGGAGGTGCCAATGGTACGCTGGACATTCTCAATGGCCTGCGTGCGAATATCGGCATGAGTCCTCTTGCGTCAGCGGCTACTCAACAGGCGCAGGTGGATCAGCTCTTCAGCGAGCGTGCCTTCTGGCTCTTTCTCACCGCGCATCGACTCGGTGATCTCCGTCGTCTTTCGCGCTCGGTGGCGAATGGCGGCTACGGTCGAAATTCCGAGACGGTATTTCCAACGGGAGGTTACAGCGGTCGCGGCGGCGGCATCTATGGTACCGACGTGAACTTTCCCATTCCGATCGAGGAAGCGAACTCGAACCCCAATGCGCCGGCGTGCCTCGATCGCAATCCGTAATCAGGTGCTGGAGCGTGAAACGCGAAACTCCCTCGAGCTCGAGGGAGTTTCGTCGTTCCGGCGGTTGAGCCGAGCACGTGGGCGAGCCCGTCCCACGCTGAGCTCACGGGCCCACAGTTCAATCGTGCTCTGCGCCAGCTCGAAATCATCTACTCGGCAGCGACGCGACGGGCGGCGCCTTGACCGCACAGCAGGCACGTCTGCAAGCTTCCCTTCCACGTCCAAAAGGAGCGGATCATTACCAACGCGACGCGCATGCGCGCCGTCACGATCACTCGGCCCGGCGGCCCCGAGGTGCTGGAAGTGCGCGATGCCGTGCGCCCCGAGCCGGGAGCGGGCGAGGTGCTCGTGCGCATTCGCGCGAGTGCGCTCAATCGCGCCGATCTCTTGCAGCGGGAGGGCCGCTATCCCGCGCCGCCTGGGTGGCCGCAGGACATCCCCGGAATGGAGATCGCCGGAGAGATCTTGGCCTGCGGAAAAGGCGCTTCCTTATGGAAGGACGGCGATCGCGTCTTCGGCATCGTGGGTGGCGGAGGGAATGCCGATTACATAATCACCCACGAGCGCACGCTCGCCGCGATCCCGCCCAATCTGTCGTGGACGGAAGCGGCGGCTGTACCCGAAGCGTTCATCACTGCCCACGACGCACTCCTTACCCAAGCCAGGGTGCGGCTCTCGGAGCACGTACTCATTCATGCCGTTGGAAGTGGCGTCGGTCTGGCGGCGTTGCAGCTTGCGCGAGCCGTGGGCGCGGTGCCGATCGGTGATGCCCGAAACGCCGACAAGGTCGACCGGGCGCGGGCACTCGGTCTCGCTGAGGGCATCACTGTTGGTGACGACATCGGCGTCATTGCCAAGCGAGTGCAGGAATCGACGGGCGGCAAGGGCGTCGAGGTCGTTCTCGACCTCGTCGGAGGACCGTACACTGCCGTGAGCATCGCCGCCGCGGCGCCCAAAGGGCGCATCATGCTCATCGGCACGATGGCTGGTCGCGATGCCTCGCTTCCCATCGGACTGATCCTCGGTAAGCGCCTAACGTTGCGGGGGACCGTCTTGCGGGCGCGACCTCTAGAGGAGAAGATCGCGGCGACTCGCGCCTTTGCGGCGCAGGTGGTACCACTCATCGCGCGCGGCATCGTGAAGCCGGTGGTCGATCGCGTCTTCAAGCTCGAAGAGATCGCGAGCGCTCACCGCCACCTCGAGAGCAACGCAACGTTTGGTAAAGTCGTAATCGAGAATGGATGACAGTGTACGGCACCGAACAATTCGTTCAATTCCCTCTCCCCTGAACCACCATGTTCGTACGTTCACTGTTCGTTGGCATACTCGTACCACTCTCCGTGCGTGCTCAGGCGAGACCGACCGCTTCTTCGCCAATTGACACGACGCGCTACGAGCGCACCGCGCCCGAGCTCCGGGGACTGCGGTGGCGGCTTGTCGGTCCTTTCCGCGGTGGACGGTCGGTCGCTGTGACCGGCGATCCAAACAATCCCCGTGTCTTCTACTTCGGCGCCGTCGACGGCGGCGTCTGGAAGAGTACCAACGCCGGCCAGAGCTGGAGCAACGTCACCGATGGCAAATCCAGCATTGCGTCGGTGGGCGCGGTTGCGGTGGCGACCAGCGATCCGAACGTGATCTACGCGGGCGGCGGCGAGGCGGACTTTAGGGAAGACTATACCTATGGCGACGGCATCGACCGCTCGACCGATGGCGGACGCACCTGGACCCACCTCGGCCTCGACGACGCGCGGCACATTGCGCGCATCGTCGTGGATCCACGCGACGCGGAGGTCGTCTACGTCGCCGCAATGGGACACGGCGCCGGTCCCAATCCGACGCGGGGCGTCTTTCGCTCGCGAGACGGCGGACGGAATTGGCAGAAAGTCCTCTTCGTCGACGACTCTACTGGTGCGATCGACCTAACGATGGACCCGGGCAATCCGCGTATCCTGTACGCCGCCCTCTGGCGGATGCAGCGTTCGCCGTGGGGCTTCACCGCCGGCGCCGGCCGCAGCGGTCTGTGGAAGTCAACGGACGGTGGCGAACACTGGTCCGAGCTCACGTTCAATGAAGGCATGCCCCGCGGACCGATCGGTCGCATCGGCGTCGCCGTCTCGCCGGCCGATCCGGAGCGAGTCTACGCGACGATCGAGACGCCACCAGAAGACTCGACGGGCGGCATCTTCCGGTCCGACGACGGCGGCATAACCTGGGAGCGAACGAGCGGCGATCAGCGGTGGATGGTGCGCCCGTGGTATTACTCCGTCGTGCGCGCCGATCCGTCAGACGCGAACACGATGTACGTGATGAACCTCTCGACGTGGAAATCGATCGACGGCGGTCGTACGTTCACGCGCCTCCGCTTGCCGCACGGTGACACGCACGACTTGTGGGTCGACCCCAAGGATTCAAAGAGACTCATCAGCGGCAACGACGGGGGCGCGACGGTCAGCATCGACGGTGGCGAAAGCTGGTCGAGCATCATGAACCAGCCGACGGCGCAGTTCTATCATGTGGTGACGGACGATCAGTTCCCATATCGCATCTACGGTGCGCAGCAGGACAACACCACGGTGTCCACCCTCAGCCGTTCGGACGACGGCGCGATCTCGCGCGAAGACTGGTATCCCGTCGGCGGCGGTGAGTCCGGCTACATCGCGCCAAAGCCGGGCGACCCGAACATCGTCATCGCCGGTACGTACACCGGGACGCTGACGCGACTCGATGTTCGCACGAAGCACGTGAAGGACATCAGCGTCGGTCTCAACAACTACGACGGCTGGCCTTCCTCGCAGGTCCCGAATCGTTTCCAGTGGACGTTTCCGATCTTCTACTCGCGCCACACGCCCAACGAGTTATACGTTGCGGCAAATCGCGTCTTCCGCTCCACCAACGATGGCGACAGCTGGGAGGCCGTGAGCCCCGACCTCACGCTGCACGACCCGAAGACGATGGGACCGGTCGGCGGCGCGGTGACGCACGACATGACGGGCACCGAGTGGTACGCGACGATTTTCGCCCTCGCCGAGTCGCCGGCGCTCGCCGGCGTCCTCTGGGCCGGCTCGGACGATGGCCTCGTTCACGTCACGCGGGATGACGGGAAAACGTGGACCGACGTGACGCCGCGCGACATGGCGCACTTCACGCGCGTGTCGATCATCGAGCCCTCCCATTTCGATGCCGGAACGGCGTATGTGGCCGCGAATCGCTACCAGGTCGACGACCTTCGACCGTACCTCTGGAAAACGACGGACTACGGGCGCTCCTGGACGCGCATCGACGCCGGCATTCCCGCCGGCGCGTACACACGTACCATTCGTGCGGATCCCGTTAGGCGCGGCTTGTTGTACGTCGGCACCGAAACGGGGATCTGGTACTCGACCGACGACGGCGCACACTGGCGTTCGTTGCAGCTCAACCTGCCACGCTCGTCCGTTCGCGACCTGCACATTCACGGTGCCGATCTCATCGCCGCGACACACGGCCGTGCCTTCTGGGTGCTGGACGACGTCACCCCACTGCGTCAGATGACCGACGCAATGCGCGCCGAGGCTGTGCACCTCTTCGTGCCCGACACGGCGATCCGTTTTGGCGGCGGTCGATTTCGCAGCGAGGACGCCGGCGAGAATCCCGCCTGCTGCCTAACGGTAAGCTACTGGCTGAAGCAGCGTGTGACGACACCGGTGACGCTCGAATTTCGTGACGCCACCGGGAAAGCCATCCGCACGTTTTCGAGCGCGGCCGCGAGCGACAGTGCAAGCGTCGACTCGTCCAAGAATCGAGCGCCACGAGACACGCTCGCGGAAAAGCCGCGCGGCTCGCGCTCCCTCGCTGACGACACCCTGTCGTTCCTGGCCGCCGATTCGGTGGTGGTGACGCGCACCGGCCTCAATCGCTTCGTGTGGAATCTGCGCTATCCCTCCACCCGCGAAGTCCGCGGCATCGTGAATGACGAAGGGTCTACGCTAGGGCCAGTTGTCGCTCCCGGCACGTACACCGTTCGTCTCACCATCGCTGGACAATCGTACGATCAGCTTGCAATCGTTCGACCCGATCCGCGCATGCGTGCGACGCAAGCGGAGTACGACGCGCAGGTTACGCTCGCACTGCAAGTGCAGCAAACCACAAACGATCTGTCCGATGCGGTGAGCCGGATTCTCGACCTCGAGCACCAACTCGACGAACGCGTCGGTCACTCGAAGAAGCAGACGTACGCCGCCAAACTCGGCGCGGCCGCGACTCCGCTCCGGCAGAAGCTCGAGGCCATTCGGGATTCGCTCGTCGAAGTCCACTCGCACGTCGATCAGATCACGCTTCACTATCCGATTCGGCTGTACAACATGCTGCTGTCGCTTGCCGACATGGTGCAGAGCGCCGAGGGCGCGCCGACGAAGCAGGAGGGTGACGTTTACCGTGACATCGCCACGCAGGTGAATCGCCAGATTGCTCAACTCCGCACGTTGGAGACGAACGACGTCGTCGCATTCAATCGAATGATGCGAGAGCTGGAGGTGCCGGCGGTGGTGACGGGAGACGCGAAGAGAAGGTAGGAGGGACCAGGTGCCAGGGCGCTTGCTGGCGGCTTTAAGCTTCCCTCATGCGCCCAGTCTTGCTCGCCGTCGACGACGATCCTGAAGTTCTTCGCGCGGTCGACCGCGATCTGCGCCGCCGATATGCCGACCGCTACCGTGTCGTGCGCGCCGAGTCCGGCGCGTTCGCCATCGATGCGCTGCGCAAGTTCGAGGAGCGCGGCGATCCCATCGCGCTCGTGGTCGCCGATCAGCGCATGCCGGAGATGTCGGGCGTCGAGCTGCTCGAGCAGACGACCCGCCTCGTCCCCGACGCCAAACGTGTCCTCCTTACCGCCTACGCCGATACGGACGCCGCCATCGACGCGATCAACAAGGCGCGGATACACAATTATCTCATGAAGCCGTGGGATCCGCCCGAGCAACAGCTCTATCCGTATCTCGACGAGCTGCTCGACGATTGGCAGTCTGGCTATCACGCCCCTTTCGAGGGGATCCGGGTCGTCGGCCATCGTTGGTCGCCCAAATCGCACGAGGTGCGCGACTTTCTCGGCCGCAACCTCGTCCCCTTCAAGTGGCTCGATCTCGATGCATCCACGGAAGCCCGCGACGCGTTGAGTAAATTTGCAACGCGGGAGACGCCGCCGCTGCTGCCGCTGGTGCTCTTTCCAGACGGCGCGGTGCTCGACGCCCCGGACTTCGCGACGCTCAGTGCCCGAATCGGCCTGCGAACTCGCGCCGAGAAGCCGTTCTACGATCTGGTGTGCGTTGGCGGAGGTCCGGCTGGACTCGCTGCTGCGGTCTACGGCGCGTCGGAAGGGCTGCGCACGCTGCTCGTCGAGCGTGAAGCGCCTGGCGGTCAGGCGGGGACGAGCTCGCGAATCGAGAATTACCTCGGTTTCCCGAGCGGCCTCACCGGCGCCGACCTAACGAGACGGGCGGTCGCCCAGGCGCGAAAATTCGGCGCCGAGCTGCTGACGCCACAGGAAGCGTGTGGTCTGCGCATCGACGGCCAGTACCGCGTGCTCACGCTCTCCGACGGGTCCGAGGTCTCGACGCGCGCGCTCGTGATCGCGTCCGGCGTCTCCTATCGGACGCTCGACATTCCCGGCGCCGAGAAGTTGACTGGAGCAGGTGTGTACTACGGCGCGGCGCTCACCGAAGCCATCTCCTGCCAGGATGAGGAAGTACTCATCATCGGCGGCGGGAACTCGGCGGGCCAGGCGGCGCTCTTCTTCGCCCAATACGCGCGTCACGTGACGCTCGTCGTGCGTGGTGGCTCCCTGGGCGAGAGCATGTCACGGTATCTCGTCGATCAGGTAGAGTCCACTCCGAACGTCACGGTGCTCACACGCACTCGAATCTCCGCGCTGCACGGTGACGATCGCTTGCGCTCGGTGACGCTCGCCTGCGACAGCGAGGAGCGCGATATGGAAGCGACGTCGCTGTTCGCATTCATCGGTGCTCAGCCGCGCACCGAGTGGGTCGCCAGCGTGCTGCAGCGCGACGAGCATGGTTTCATACTGACGGGACCCGATCTGGCGCGGGAGAATGGTCGACCGCACGGCTGGACGCTCGCGCGCGATCCGTTCTTGCTCGAGACCAACGTGGCGGGCGTCCTCTGCGCCGGCGACGTGCGTCATCAGTCGATCAAGAGATGCGCGTCGGCGATTGGCGAGGGCGCCATCGCCGTCCAGTTCACCCATCGCTACCTCGCCGAGGGCTGATATGGGTGACGCAGCCGTCGGTACGCCTCCTGGCGAGGTCGAGACCACGCAACGTGAGCGCATGGCGACGCTCGGTACGCTCGCGGCCGGCTTGGCACACGAGCTGAATAACCCGGCGATCGCCATCGGCCGCTCGGTCGATCTGCTGCGCACCGAGATCGCCGGCGTCGACCCCATTCTGCGACAGATCGCGAGCCATCCCTGGACCGAGGACGAGCTGCGCTTCCTCGCGCGGTTGGGTGCGACGACGGAACGGACACAGGGCCTAACGGCTCCCCTTGACGTTGTCGACCGCACCGATCGTGAGGAAATGCTCATCGATTGGCTCGCGCAGCACGAGGTGTCGACATCGCCGGATCTCGCCACAGTGCTCGTCGATCGCGGCGTGACACCGGACGAGCTGGCGGCGCTCGCGCGCGGCTGCAGTCCGAGCGTGATCAGTGACGCCATGGCGTGGCTGTCGCGGCTCACCCTCATCCGGCAACTGCTCGACGACGTTGCCCGGAGCGCCGCGCGCATCGGTGAGCTCGTGCGCGCCGTGAAGGGCCACGCCTACACCGATACCGGTCGTCGGCTCGTGGACGTGCACGAGTCGATCGAGAGCAGCCTCACGCTCATCAGCTACAAGCTCCGCGAATCCCGAGCAAAGCTCGCGCGTGAGTATGACCGCACGCTCCCGCCCATCGAGACCTACGGCACGGAGCTCAACCAGCTCTGGACGAATCTCCTCGATAACGCCGCCGACGCACTTTCGTCGATGCAAGGCGAGCGGACCATTTCCCTCCGAACGTCGCGCGACGAGGGAGGTGTGCGCATCGAGGTCGCCGACAGCGGGCCCGGAATCCCCGCCAACCTCGCGGCGAAGATCTTCGAGCCACACTTCACGACGAAGCCAGCCGGGAAGGGAACCGGCCTCGGACTCGACATCGTTAGGCGCATCGTCGCGCACCACGGCGGCTCGATCACGTGTGAGTCGGATGCCAAAGGCGCCCGCTTCGTGGTTCGCATTCCCTTCGCGCAGCCACCCGCTGCCTCACCGAACTCGTCACCAGCTGCGCGTTTCGATGTTTCCAAACAATGACCTCCTGTTCGGCGGCCCGCCGCTCTCAGACCCCGTCGATGAAGCCGATCACATTCGCGGAGCCGCCTCGTCGCTCGTCACGCTCGTCGAGTATGCCGACTTCGAGTGCCTCAACTGCGCGCGCGCCTTTCCACTACTCGTTAGGTACCTCGAGGAATTTCGCGGTACGCTGCGCTTCGTCTTCCGGCACTATCCGCTGACCTGGGAGCATCCCGCGTCGTCGCTGGCCGCGCGCGCCGCGGAAGCCGCAGCACGACAGGGAAAGTTCTGGGAGATGCACGACGAGCTCCTTCGAAATCCGGGCATGCTGCACCGCGAAGCGCTCCACGCGCACGCCGCATCCGCCGGGCTGGACATCGTCGGCTTCGCAACTGACCTCGAGGACGAAAGCCTCATCGCCCGCATCGGGCGCGACGTCGCCAGCGGCGAGCGTAGCTCGGTTCGCGCGACACCCACATTCTTCATCGACGGCGCTCGCTTCGCGAACTCCAGAAACGTGGAAGGCTTGCGCGACGGCATCATGGAAGCGGCCATGCGCGCCACGACCCGCTTGCTCGAGGAGCGGTAGCCACTTGTTCCCTTGTGGGCATTCGGCAGTCTCTATTGCGCTCGCGGCGTGGCGAGCCGATCTTCACCCCGCCGTTCCCTACCGTGCAGACGTCCCGCCTTCCCCGGCCGTCGTTGTTCCCGCCACCAGCAACGCTCCCTATGTCCCACCTTCCCGTGGAGCGAGAGACCGAAAATATTCGGTCGCCCACGGACGCGCTCGCTGTCACCCCGGTAAGCATCAGCGAGGCACGCTATCGAACCCTCATCCAGGCGATCTCACAGATCGTCTGGACGCGATCGCCATTCGGCGAGTTTGTCGACCGGCAGGTGGCTTGGGAGGAGTTCACGGGTCAGTCGCCTGACGAATACCTCGGCTGGGGATGGCTCGATGTCGTCCATGACGAGGACCGACTCCGTGTGAAGCAAAACTGGCGGCGCGCCGTCGAAGCGGCATCCCCGTACTACGCCGAGTACCGCCTGCGTTCACGCGATGGTGTCCATCGCTGGGTGGCCGTGCGCGCGGCACCCGTGCGTGAGGCCGACGGTACCGTGCGCGAGTGGATCGGCACTCACAGCGATATCGACGCGGCGAAGCGGGCCCACGAAGAGCGCGCGCGGCTCTTCGAGTCCGAGCGTCATGCGCGCCTCGCCGCCGAACGGGCGATGAATCGCCTGCGGTCCGCGTGGAGTGTCGCCGACGCGGCGAGCGCGGAGGCGAGCCTCGACGACATGCTCTGGACGCTCTCGGAAGGCTTGCGCGTTGCCCTCCAGGCAGACGAGGCGACCGTCCTGCTGCTCGACGTCGAGACCTCGGAGCTCGTCGTCAGAGCCTCTGTCGGGATCGAGCGCGATGCGTCGCAGGAGACGCGCATTCGGCTCGGTGAAGGATTCGCGGGACGCGTCGCCTTGGCGCGTTCGCCGGTCGTCGTGCCGGAGACCATGGCGCTTGACGAACGGAGCACCTTCCTTCGCGAGCGCTTGACGTCGGTGATCGGTGCGCCGGTTCGCGCGTCCGGGCGCCTCGTTGGCGTCATCCACGCGGGAACGGTCGAAGCGCGCGAGTTCAACGAAGAAGACGTCATCCTGCTGCAGCTCGTCGCCGATCGCGTTGCACATGCCATCGAGCGCGCGCGTCTGCTCGACGCTGAGCGCGTCGCGCGCGCCGACGCCGAGCTCGCGAATCGAGCGAAGATGGAATTTCTCGCGATGATCTCTCACGAGCTGCGTACGCCCCTCAATGCCATCGCCGGCTACGCCGAGCTGCTGGCGATCGGTTTGCGCGGCCCGCTCAGCGAGACGCAGCTCGCCGACGTCCACGCCATTCAACGCAACGAGCGACATCTCCTCTCGTTGATTGAGGAAGTGCTCACCTTTGCGAAGATCGACGCGGGACGAATTCGGATCGAGCCAGAGGATGTTCGCGTGTCGGCAGCACTCGCGTCGATGAGTGACCTCATCGCTCCGCAGATGGAGCAGAAACAGCTCGACTACGAGCTCGAGCCGTGCGACTCGTCGCTGGCTGTGTATGCCGACGTCGAGAAGCTGCAGCAGGTCGTCCTCAACCTGCTCTCCAATGCGGTCAAGTTCACACCGGCTGGCGGCCGTATCGTCGTTGGCGCGTCCGCGCACGCGAACGATGACAATCTCGTCGAGATCCGCGTGCGCGACACGGGAATTGGGATCCCAGTCGATAAGCTCGAAGCGATCTTCCAGCCATTCGTTCAACTCGACGGCGGCTTGACGCGAGCATCTCAGGGCACGGGCCTCGGCCTCGCCATCAGCCGGGACCTCGCGCGTGCAATGCAGGGCGATCTCGTCGTCTACAGCGAGGCAGGCGAAGGGGCCGAGTTCGTTCTCACGCTTCCACGTGGCGAGCTGCTTCGCACTCGCGGAGTGTCCCAACAGACTTGACACCCAGCGTCACGGTACGACATGCGCGTGTCAGAGCGAGTTCGAGAACCTAACTCTCAATGCGCCGCGCTGCTCTTCCCGAGCAACCCATCCATGAACGGCTTGCCGATGCATTGGTAGAACGTCTTGTCTCCGCATAACGATTCGGCTTGCCGTTCCACGTAGTTCTTCACCTTTGTCGGATACGTCCGGCAATTCGGTGTGTTCGTGCCCTTCACACAGCCGTTGTACTTGAGCAATCCCTTGGTGACGTCGGTCGCCGTCACCTGGTTGCCCGTGTGCTTGATGTACTCCGAAAGGATGTAGACGCCGTACTTCACATTCGTCGAATCCGAGGAGAGATCCGTCCCGAACTTGTCACCGAGTTCCTTGAGCCAGATTTTCGGATAGATCTGCATCAACCCCACCGCGCCGACATTGGAGAGCGCGTTGCTCACGAACAACGCGTTTTCCGTCAGCATGACACCGAAGATCACCGCGGGCGGAATGCCGTCGAGATACGCCTCGCGGACCGCGTAGTACGCGATCGAATCGGCGCGTGCCTGCGATAAGCGGCCCGTGCGAACAAGGTCCTGCGAGAACTTTGCGCTGTCGGCAGTGAACTCGGGTGACGCGAGTAGCGTCGCGAGTCGTCCAGTGTCTGGCGACGGCTTGGTCGCGAGTAGCGGCTTCGTGAGCGGCACGCGATCAGCGAGACTCTGGACGACAGTCGGCTGACCAGCGAAGATCGGCTGCTCGTGATTCACGGCGAACACGATGGCCGCAACGAGCACGATGATGGCCCCGATGTCGCCGAGGAAAGTGAGCAATCGCCGCTTGCTGGCGCTGATCCGCAATCCGCGCCGCCCCGGCGACGAACGCTCCCGCCGATCTTCCCTTCGGCCCCTCCGCTCACCCTCGTCCTCGGTGGGAACCATAGAGAGCCCGGGCTCGATCAGAAGCTCGCCTGATCCTGGCATACGGACCTGCAATGCAACTCGTACACCCGTGCCGGGTGTCTCAAGCGGACGCGGCGTTATCAGCGCGGTCCGCCCTGTCCCCGCTTCTCATCCAACGCCAAGGCCGCGCCAATCAACCCGGCATGCACCAATCCCTGCGGAAAATTCCCGAGCAAGCTCCCGTCGGCACCGATGTCCTCGGAGAACAACCCGAGGTGATTGGCGTGCCCAACGAGACGTTGCATCGCCATACGAGCCTTCTCGAGCTCGCCGCTGCGCGCGAGACATTCGACGTACCAGAACGAGCAGATCGTGAACGAAGGTGCCGCTTGGCTCCCGGCATCGGTGTCCATCCCGCTCATGTCGTAGCGCCGGACGAGAGAGTCGCGCACCAGACGCGTTTCCACCAACCGGAGCGTCGACAGCCATTTTGGATCCGTCGGCGGAATGAAGCCAACCAGCGGCATAACGAGACACGCCGCATCGATCGACGTCGAGCCCCTCGCGCCCACGAACGCGCCGAGCGTCGCGCTCCAGAAGTTCGTGACTATGTCGTCGCGAATGGTGTCCCGCGTTTCTCGCCACCGCTCTCGCGACGCGGGATATCGACGCCGCGTCGCGAGTCGCAACGCCCGATCCACCGCAACCCAACACATGACGCGTGAATAGAGGAACTCCTGGCTACCGGTCCTCACCTCCCAGATTCCCTGATCCGCGCGCTGCCAATTTCGACACACCCATTCTGTGAGATCGGCAATGTGCTTCCAGGCCGATCGCGAAATCGGCTCGTTATAGACGTCGTTGAGATACAGAGCGTCGATCAACTCACCGTAAATGTCGAGCTGGAGCTGATCGAACGCCGCATTACCGACGCGAACGGGGCGCGATCCTCGATGTCCGGCCAGATGCTCCAGAATCTGCTCTGTCAGCTCACGTCTGCCGTCGATGCCGTAGAAGCTCTGTAACTCGCCCGGTCGATCCGCTTCCTCGCAGCGACGCACGATCCAGCGCGTGAACGATTTCGCCTCGCGCGCGAGCCCGAGCCGCGCGAGCGCGTAGATCGTGAACGATGCATCGCGAATCCACGAATACCGAAAATCCCAGTTTCGATCGCCGCCGATCTGTTCCGGGAGCCCGAAGGTGGGCGCTGCGATGACCGCACCGGTCAGACGGCTTTGCAGGAGCTTGAGCGTGAGCGCGGAACGGCGAACCATCGCGCGAAATTCGCTATCGTACGTACATCGGCTGATCCACCGGCGCCAGTACACGATCGTGCGCCGCATGGCTCTCGTTGCCCAACGGACGTTAGGCAGGTCGCCGGCTCGCTCGGCACGCGCTCCAAAGGTGAAGACGACGATCTGCCCGGGACGCAGCACGAAGTTCGCCACCGCCGCCGGGCCATCGCACGCCAGTGGAGCGGTACTCGTTAGGCACAACGAAGCGTTGCCGGGCGCACGGAATAGCGCCGCGCCCGGTATCAATTCCACCGACGGCGCGACCCGTCCGTAGTCGAAGCGAGGCGCACACGTCATTCGAACCCTCGCCTCGCCCCATACCGCCCGCGCGACTCGCACGATTCGGCTCGGCCCGGGCCCGCGCTCGATCGGCATGAAGTCCACGATCTCGAGCGACGACTCGCCGGTTTCCAGCCGGGTTACGAGCACGTTGGTATCTCGTGCGTAGCGCTGCTCGGCGCGCGCCCTCCCATCTTCCGGTGCAATCGTGAAATGTCCGCCGCGCTCGGCATCGAGCAGACGCGCGAACACCGTGGGGGAGTCGAACTCCGGAAGACAGAGAAAATCGATCGTTCCGTCGAGCGCGACGAGCGCCGCCGTCTGCAGATCACCGATGATCCCGTGATCGGCGATGCCGGCGGCGCCGCGCACTCGCGTCAGATACCCAGTTGCAAAGTTACGAATACATTCCGCGGCGGCAGCACGTAGTAGTACGGCGTATTACCGCTGCCATAGCCGCTTCCGTATCGCTTCGAGTTCGTGAGATTGTTGCCACGAATCTCGAGCGCTTGCCGCCCCGCGAAATGCCACTTGGCCGATGCGTCGACGACGTACGCCGCGGGCAGCACGAGATCGGGATTGGCCGTGTCGTCGAGCTGCGACTGACCCGTGTAGCGCCCCTCGGCCCAGAACGACAAGGCGCGGGGCGCGTCCCACGCGATGCGTTGCGCCGTGACGACGCTCGGGGTCAGCAGCGGCGCCACGTCGTGGAACGACTCACCCGACGAGTCGTCGGTGTAATCGGCGATGCGCGCGCGCATGAGCGTGGCGTTCAAGGAGGCTTTCAGCGAAGCCGTTAGGCGGTAGCTCGCATCGAGCTCCACGCCGCGCCGATAGCTCGCGTGGACATTCTTGCGTAGCGGAAGACCTTGATAGCTCAGCGCGCCGATCGGCTCGATCTCATTGCGAAAGTCCATCGAGAACACGTTGGCCTGCAGGTGCGCCGAGGCCGTCGAGAGCGTCACACCGGTTTCGACATCGTGCACCGTTTCCGGCTTCACGCGCGAGAAATCGCCCACGAACGCGACGTTCGATGTGTCGAGGTTGTCGAATCCGGCGAACATGTCGAGTCGCGCCGGCTCTCGACTCGTCGCACCGTAGGACGCGTATGCGGAGAACGCGGTCGTTAGGCGATAGGTGAGGCCGGCCCGCGGATTCACGAATGTCCAGGAGATCGAGCGCTCGGGTATGTCCGCGTGGACGTCCGGCACATACCGAAATCCCGCCTGCCGCGCCTGCAGATCGCCGAACAGCGTCGCCCGACCCACGTCGTACGACACCTTGGCGAAGCCACTCGCATCATCCTTGTGGCCGGTATTGAAGTAGATGTCATCAACCAGATCCGGCCGGATGAAGGCATAGTGATCCCGCGCATAACGATTCGCGTTGACGCCGACGTTCACGCGCACGCGGTCGCGTTGCCACGTCCATGCACTCGTCACTCCGTACCAGACGAAGTCGAGATGATAGTTCCACAGATCGGGATCGATGGCGACGTCGTAATTGCCGCTCGCCGAAATGCGGTAGAGTGTCGTCGACAGCGAGGCGTCGCCGAACAACCGTGTGTAGGCCGCCGAGACGAGCTGCTCTCCGAACCGATCCAATTCGTCCGGCTGCAATGGATTGATGCGCCGGTCGTGAGCGAGATCCGTATCAGGGACCGCCAGATAGCTCAGCGTGTCGTGCAGCAACCCGGCCGTCGCCATCACTTTCACGACGTCGTGCGCGCCGAAGTATCCCGCGCTCACGAGCCCCGAGCGGCCGAGCACTCCGGAGTGATACCGATAGCCGTTGGACTGCAGATCGGAGAGCCGGCCGTAAAAGGCAAGTCCGTTGCCGAGGAGACCCGAGCGATACTCGGCACTCGCGCGCTTGGATCCGAAGGAGCCGCCCTCGAGCTGGAGTTGCGTTTCCTCTGGACCGGCGATGGGCGCTGTCTCGAAATTCATCGAGCCGGCGAACGATGCCGTTCCAGCGCTGCTCGTCCCAACGCCACGCTGGATCTCCACCGACTCGAGGCTGCTCGCGAGATCCGGAAAATCCGCGAAGTAGAGCACCTGATCTTCGGGATCGTTCAGCGGAATGCCGTCGATCGTTAGGTTGATGCGCGATTGATCGATGCCTCGCAATCGTGTGTAGCTGTAGCCCCAGTAATTTCCCGTCTCGGCATACGACGTGACCGAAGGCGTGCCCTGCAGGAGCAACGGTACCTCCTGGCCGAACGACCGCTGCGCGATCTCGTCACGCGTCAGCGTTCGCTGCGACACCGGCGCCGCCTCATCCGCCGAGCCGCCGCGGAGCGCAGTGACGGTGACGCCTTCGAGTGCGCGCGGCGACGTGGCGAGCGCAAGGATGACGTTCGATGACGAGACGACGATCTCGCGCGTCGCGTAGCCAACGCGCGACAATCGGAGCCGCGCAGGGAGCTCGGCGTCGAGCGCGAAATGCCCGGCGCTGTCGCTCAGCGCTTGTCGACGTGACACGACATCCATCACCACGACACTCGCCACGGGCGCGTGCGTCGCGGAATCGTGAATCACACCGGCGACGCGCGGCTGTTGTTGGAGGACTGCCGATGCAAGAGACAGGAGGAATAGTGGCGCGTTCATGGACGTGTCCTCGGCGAGACACGTCGCGCACGGGCGCCCGCCATCGGGGCGATCGAACGACACGACATTTGTGTGACTCCCTACGCCGGTGCGAACCGGATCAGGTTCAACGGGACTCTCTCAGCCGGCGCCCTTAGTGGCGGCGGCACCCCGGTCAGTGTCGCAATCTATGTCGTCGAATTCTCAGGTGCCATCGACAAGCCGCGCGCGGCTGCTATGGCGATCGCCGCTGATCGGTCGCTCCGCGGCGGCGCTCGGGCACATCCGTCCCCGGGCCGCCGCGGCGCCGCTCACCGTCGGCGTCGAACTGACTCCAGATGCGCTCGAGATCCGATGGCGACACGTGCACCGGCGTACCGGACAGAATCCCCGTCACATTGCGGAAGGGCCGCCCGAGGTGCATTCCCTTTCCGTCAATGGTGAACTCGCGAATCCGCTTGTCGTGCACCGAGCCGCGCATCTTCAGGACGGTGATCCCGCGCTTCATCTCACCGAACATCTCGACGTAGCGGAGCAGAATGA
The DNA here is from genome assembly GCA_036496605.1 of Gemmatimonadaceae bacterium. Taxonomy (NCBI): domain Bacteria; kingdom Pseudomonadati; phylum Gemmatimonadota; class Gemmatimonadia; order Gemmatimonadales; family Gemmatimonadaceae; species Gemmatimonadaceae bacterium. The sequence goes on from DASXKV010000051.1 coordinate 30,599, forward strand.
TCGAGTCGGTGAGCGTGGAGATGTGACCTTCGGTAATCGACGTTCCGCCCATGAGCGAAGGCGTGGTCGACGTAAACAGCCCGGCGACCTCCTGCTGTTTGATGAAGGACGTGAAGCCAATTACGAACTCACGAAACGCCTTGATTGTGCCGATGCGCTCGAGGGCCGAAAGACTATCCAACGCGACGCGATGAGGCCTGAACTCCTTCACGGTGCGTTGGATCGTCACCAGCCAGTCTTCCAGACTCGCGACCTCGGGGTAATCACACAACACGCGGAGCATTCCGGACCGCTCCATGTACTCGAAGTCGACGCCCCAGCCATTCGCATTGCGGAAGAGCTGCTCGCGACTTTCCTCGAACGCGAGCAGCAAGCAGCGTTCGCCCACGGCCGCGCCACCGTTCAGAAACTGAGTAACGTTGAGCGTCTTGCCCGTACCCGTTGCGCCGGAGATGAGGATCACCGAATCGCGGAAGAAACCCCCGCCACACATGTCATCGAGCTCGCGATTCCCAGACGAAATCCGAATATCCGAGGACTTTTGCTTGAGCTGGATCGCTGATAACGGGATGACGACCAGCCCACCGTCGTTTACGATGGTGAAGGGATACTCGCCCTTCTGATGATCGGTGCCGCGAAACTTCAGAATCTCGATCGTGCGTCGCCGAATCTCGTCGTCGAGCACGTTGCGCAACACCATCACGTTGTCGGCGATGAACTCCTCCACGCCGAAGCGCGCGATCGGACCGTAATCCTCCGTGCGCTCGGCGGTGAGGATCGCGGTGACGCCCATGCTCCTGAGCGCGGACGCAATGCGAAAGAGCTCGCGACGAACGATCGACTGATCGGAGAATTGCGAGAACACGGCGCCTAACGAGTCGACGGCGACACGCGTCGCTCCGACCTTGCGGATGGCGTTCTGCATTCGCGCCAACAGTGCACCGAGGTCGAAGGCGCCACTCTCGACGATCTCCACATGCGGGTCCGGCGAGGCGTCCACAAACGCGAGCTTGCCCTGACGTTCCCATTCCTCGAGATCCCAGCCGAAGCTCCGCATGTTCTTGCGGATATCGCTCGCCGACTCCTCGAACGTCACGAACACGCCGTGTTGGTCCGCATCGCGGATCCCCGACGCGAGAAACTGCATCGCGAAGACGGTCTTTCCGCTCCCGGCTGTGCCAGACAGCAGGGTCGTGCGGTTCTCTGGTAAGCCGCCCTTTGCGATGACATCGAAGCTCGCGATTCCGGTCGCCAGCTTCTGGACCGGGGCATCATTTGCCTGCTCGTTCATTTGGCGTCGAGATTGGGATGCGAGGCGTCTGCTGCGCCCGGCCGCACCTCGAGGCCGAGCAAGACTTTTTCTTTGTCGGAGAGATCGCCAATTACTCGCCGCAGTGGCGGCGGCAATTGCTTGATGAGCGTCGGCGTGGCGAGAATCTTTTCATCTTCGGCGAGTTGCGGCTTCTCGAGCACGTCGATGATCTCGAGCTGATACTGCCCACGCAGCTCCTGCTCGCAAATCCGACGCAGATTGGCAACGGCCAGATCGGTCCGCGGGCTGCTGCCCGTTACGTAAAGCCTCAACAGGTAGGTCGACAGGGATCCTCCCTTATGCGTGCGAGCTGCTCCTCGACGAATCGCGCTTCATCGGCGGCGACGTCCTCGCCTGAACGCATCTTCCGCACCGTCTCGAAGCCACCAGGAGGCTGCGTCAAGACGCGACCCTCCGAGGCACGGACTTTGTAATCATCACGGCCTACGATGCGGAACAATCGGATGGAGCCACAAGAGCCGCGAGGACCGACCTAGACCAGCAGATGGACAAGGAACGGGATCGACGAGAGCGCCGGCGTGGCCGCCGGTCGGAGGAGGGCCGTTTGCGCTCGATCGTCGAGCAGCTGGCCGATGGCATCGTCATTGTCGATTCAAGAGGTATCATCCGTTTCGCCAACCCCGCCGCCGAGCAGCTGTTCTGTCGCAAGAGGGCTGACCTCATTGGAAGAGACCTCGGATTTCCGGTTGTTCACGGGGAGTCCACCGAGGTCGAGGTCAGGCGGCTGGACGGAAAAACCGTCACCACGGAGCTCCGCGTGGTCGACGTCGAGTGGGCCGATGCGCCGGCCCTTCTCCTTTCGCTCCGCGACATCACCGACCGCAAACGATCCGCCGAACGCGAACGACAGCTCGAGCGCGAGCGCACGGCGCGCGCCGAGGCGGAAGCAGCAAGCCAGGCGAAGTCCGAATTCCTGGCGATGATGTCGCACGAGCTGCGGACACCACTCAATGCGGTCATCGGCTACGCGGAGCTCCTGGATCTTGGGATCGCTGGTCCCTTGACGAGCGATCAACATCAACAGGTCTCCCGGATCCGTACGAGCGGCCGGCATCTCCTTGGGTTGGTCAACGAGGTCCTCGACCTCGCCAAGATCGAAGCAGGTCGATTGTCCGTGAGCCTTGCCATTGGTCGCGCCGGTGACGCTGCCGATGCAGCACTGGCGTTGGTGCAAACCCGCGCCGACGAGAAAGGACTGCGGTTTGTTGGCGACTGTTTGGGTGATGCCGATGTCGCCTACGCGGGCGACGAAGACCGTGTGCGCCAAATCCTCGTCAACCTGCTCACCAACGCCGTGAAGTTCACGGAGCCCGGCGGTGACGTATCCCTGGAGTGTGGCATTGCGGAGCGACCCGATGCCGGCGCGCGCGTCCAGGGCAACGGCAAGTGGGTCTACTTTCGTGTCCGCGACACTGGCGTCGGTATCGAGGCCAAGCAGCTGCCCTTGATCTTTGACCCGTTCGTTCAAGCAGAAACTGGCCACACGCGCTCGAACGACGGCTCGGGTCTCGGCCTAACGATTAGCCGGCGTCTCGCGCGACTCATGGGTGGGGATCTCACCGTGCACAGCACGCTCGGTACAGGCTCGGTGTTCACGCTCTGGTTACCCGCGGCTGTCATCAAGTCGGAGCCGGCGGCGCTCGAGTGGCAGGAGCCCGTCGACGGGTTCACGCGACTGCACGGAGTGGCGGATCTCGGCGAATTGCTTATGCGGGAGATCTCGACCGCGCTCGAGGTACTCGTCGTTTGCATTCGAAGCGAGGAGCTCGTGCCCGGCGCGAAAGCGATCAAATTTTCGCAACTCGTCGACCACTACCCGAGCCTACTCGCGGATCTTGGCGGCATGTTGATCAGCATCGAAGAGACACGTGGTCAGCCCACCAGTCTTCTCACCGACGGCGCCGACATTCAACGCGTCATCGCCGAGCGCCACGGCAGTCAGCGCGGACGGCTCGGTTGCAGCGCAGACATGGTGCGACGAGAGTACGGCCTGCTTCGCGAAGAGTTGGCCGACATGCTGCGTCGACGAGCGAGGGGAATTCCCGACAACGCCATCGAGGAGGGCCTCGTGATTCTCAATCGCGTGCTCGCCCAGGCCGAAGACGCGAGCGTGCGGAGCCTGCTGCGCACCCGCCGGAAAGAGCTCGCTCGATCTCAAGCGGATCAGTCACGGATGAGCGATGCCGATGAAAGCTCGACCGCGCACGGCTGAGTACGTCTTACCCGCGCGGATTATCGTCCATGATGAGGGACGGTGCGACGCTTCGACGCGCGCCTCGCGCGGCGGTATTGTGGCACGGGCCGTGCCCCTAGCGGGTGGACATTTGGAGGGGGGAAAAACAATGAGACCAAAGGCCATCATCATCCTCGCAGCGCTCGTTACGGCAGCCGCAGGATGTCACAAGGACAAGAACGACGCGCTTCAAAACGATTTGAATCTTGCAAATCAAGCAAATTCCGCGCGGTCGCTGGATAGTATTTCGGCGGCCGAGCGCGGGTACGCGGCGCCCTCACCGACGTCGCGTACCACGACTGGCACGTCAACGCGATCGAGCGCACCGGCTCGTCACTCGACGTCGTCGAGCGGCGCCGTGAGCAGCGCGCCTGCTCCGTCGCATACGGTCGTTCAGAAGAACACGAAGCGTGACGCCGCCATCGGCGCGGCGGCGGGCGCGATCATTGGGGCCACGACGAGCCGCGATAAGGTGAAAGGCGGCGTCATCGGCGCCGCCGCGGGCGGCATTCTGGGCGGCGTAATCGGCAACAACGTCGACGTCAAGAAGAAAAAGACGCCGTAGCTCCTCGTTGGTGACTGGTGGTTCGTAGTTGCGGGGAAGGCTAGCGAGCAGTCTCGCTGGCCTTTCCTTCTTGCCGCCAATCGCCAACGACCAATCACTAACTACCAGGCACCAGCCGACAGCCAGCAAACCGGCACTTTCCTCTTTGTTTAAGGTCGATTAGCTTGGGGCGAGCGAAAAACGCGCGTAACCAGCGCGCTACCAGAGGCTGCAAGAGGGACCTGGAGACATCCGCTCAGGTCCCTCGTCATTTATCTGTTCGCTTGCCGCGCGGGGGTCTCCGCGAGCTGGTCATCTCGTCGGGTACGTACGGCGCGTCCGGACTCCGACATCACCGCAACATGTTACAGGGAGTAGGACGCAATGCGTACCACCGGCGTTGTAAAGTGGTTCAACGACGCGAAGGGCTTCGGATTCATCACTCCGGAAAACGGACAGAAGGACTGCTTCGTGCATCACTCGGCAATTCAGGGCAAGGGCTTCAAGACACTCGCCGAAGGTGAGCGAGTGGAGTTCGACATCGTACAGGGCGCCAAGGGTCCGGCGGCGGAGAACGTCGTCAAGATCGCCCGCTAGGCAGGGCGTGAGCTGCGGCGAGCTGCGCGAGACAAGCAGGAGCGAGCGCAAGCGAGCGAGCACCGGCTTTCGGGGCCGCCCGACCCCTCGGGCGGCCCCGAGGCATTTTTCTGAGGAGAGTAAATGATCGAGATCAAGATCGAAGAAGGCGACCGTTTGGATTGGGCCCTCAAGGTCTTCAAGCGGCGCATCGCGAAGTCGGGCATTCTCAAGGACCTTCGCAAGAAGCGACACTATGTAAAACCCAGCGAAGCCCGGCAGCTCAAGGCCGCCGCCGCGCGCCGCCGTCAGCGCAGTGCATCGCGCGAGCGCTGAGTTGCGGCGCTGAACCGCGAGCCGAGGAGACATGGCCAAGGAAGAGCCGATACAACTCGAGGGACAGGTCACCGAGGTGCTGCCGAATGCCACATTTCGTGTATTGCTGACGAACGGCCATACCGTGCTCGCCACCCTCGGCGGCAACATGCGGCGCTTCCGGATTCGCGTCCTTCAGGGAGATCGCGTGACCATCGAGGTCTCGCCGTACGATCTCAGTCGCGGACGCATCATCTTCAGACACAAAACGTGAAGCACGGGCTGATGTGAGAGGTGCTCGGTGCTAGGGTGAAGTGCACTACTCACTAGCACCTGACACCTAGTACCGAGCACCTACATGCCCTCCTCCCGCCTCAAGGCGCTCGTCGCCGTGGCTCTGATTGCCCAGCGACTCCCTGCCCAGGACAGTACAAAAGCCAGTCACGACTCATCGCACGCCGCGGCGCCGCAAGCGCCGGCGGTTCAAATAGACGGGTTACTTCAGGTGTGGTATCTCGACGGCCACACCATCACCAACGGCCACGACAGCTATCGGATTCGGCGCGCGGACGTGAAGCTGAGCGGCATCATCTCGCCGCGCGTGCGCTGGCATATCTCGCTCGACGGTGCGAAGGTGCTCAACCTGAACAAGACGACGACCGTCGTCGGCGATTCCTCGGCGTTGAAAGACGCGAGCATCGATCAGCGTTCACGCATTCTGCAGGAAGCGTCGATCAGCGTTTCCGTTCTTCCCGATTTCCGCGTCGACGTTGGCCAGCAGATCATTCCGCTCTCGTACGAAGGTGTCACGGCGGCGGCGCAGATCGAGACAATCGAGCGCACCATGTTCATCGCCGAGCGCACCCGGGGAGGCGGCATCAGCGACGTACGCGACATCGGCGCCGAAGCGCGCGGCAGCGTCGCCTATGGATTCGTCGACTATCAGATCGGCGTCTTCAACGAATTCGGTGATAGCCAGAACAGCACCGATCAGAACGATCAGAAAGCGACGATCGGTCGCGTTGCCTTTCACCTGCCATTTCTGTCCGCGCTGCAACTCGGCGCGTCGGGTGGGACCGAGGGCGGAACACCACAGCAGCGTCATGAGCGCGCCGGCGGCGAGGCGCAGTTTCGAAATCGCTGGCTCACACTTCGCTCCGAGGTCATGGGAGCGCGGGACGGTTCGCTCCGTCGCCTGGGATATTATGGGCTCGGTGCCATCCGGCCGACACCCGACATCGAACTCGTTGGCCGCTGGGACTCCTGGGATCCCGATCTGCATAACGAGAGCGGTCCGGCCGACGCGGCCGAACGTGAGATCGTCGGTGGCGCGAGCTACTTCATCGAGGGCGGCGCAACGCGCCTTGCGGCCAACGTCGTTCGCTCCACCTTTCCGAGTGGAAAAACGCCGTCGAGTACCATGTTGCTCGTCGGCCTCCAGGTGGTCTGGTAAGCGTATGCAGCTTCGCATTGAGAATCTGTCCAAGACGTATCCGAACGGCACGCGTGCGCTGGACGCCGTGTCGCTCGACATCGCGCCCGGCATGTTCGGTCTGCTCGGACCTAACGGCGCGGGAAAGTCGACGCTGATGCGCATCATCGCGACGTTGCAGGAGCCGGATACGGGACGCGTACAGCTCGGGGACATCGACGTGCTGCGCGACAAGGAGGCGGTCCGGCGCACCCTGGGCTACTTACCGCAGGAGTTCGGCGTTTACCCCAAAGTCACGGCGGAGGATTTGCTCGATCACTTCGCGGTGTTGAAGGGCATCGCCAATCGCACCGAGCGCCGTCGTCTCGTGACCGCGCTCCTCGAGCAGACGAATCTGCAGCGAGATCGTGCAAAACAGCTCGGCGGGTTTTCCGGCGGGATGCGGCAGCGATTCGGCATCGCGGTTGCGCTGCTCGGTGATCCTCGCCTGATCATCGTCGACGAGCCGACCGCGGGACTCGATCCCGAGGAGCGCGTTCGCTTTCTGAATCTGCTCGCCGAGCTTGGACAGAACAGCATCGTAATTCTCTCGACGCACATCGTCGACGACGTGAGCGAGCTGTGCTCGCGCGTCGCGATCATCGATCGCGGCCGCATTCGTCTCGAGGACGACCCACAAGCGGCCGTGGCTCGACTGCAAGGCCGGATCTGGCGGCGCGTGGTCGCGCGCGATGAGCTTGCGCGACAGCAGGAGCGATTCGCCGTGCTCTCGACCAAGCTTCTCGCCGGCCGCACCGTCGTCCGTGTTCTCGCCGATGCGCGCCCGGACACGGGTTACGAGCTGGCCGAGCCGGGTTTGGAGGATGTGTATTTTGCGGCGATGCGCATTGCGCACGCGCCCGAGGCGAAGCCATTTGCCGCTGACGCGCCTGCCGCCGCGCCCGCTTTCGGAGCGCGCACCGGAGGCAATTGATGTCACAATTCCTCGGCGTCCTTCGCTGGGAGGTCGCGTACTACCTGCGTCGTATCTCGACGTGGGTGTACTTCGGCATTTACACGTTGATCGGCTTCCTCTTCATGCTGCTGAGCGGCGGCGCCTTCAAGGAAGCGTCGGCCGTGTTCGGTGGCGGCGGGAAGGTGCTCGCGAATGCTCCGTACGCCATCGCGGCATTGATGCCGACGATCGCGCTGTGCGGCATGTCGATCGTCGCCGCCGTGGCCGGGAACTCGATCTACCGCGATTACGACGCGCGCATGGAGTCGTTGGTCTACAGCACGCCCATCTCCAAGCGCGCGTTCCTCGGCGGCCGGTTCATCGGCACGCTCGTGATCAACGGCATCATTCTGCTGGGCATTCTCGCGGGGCTCATCCTCGCGTCGAAGTCGCCCTGGGTGAAGCCGGACAAGTTTGGGCCGTTCGATATCTGGGCGTACCTGTCGCCGTATCTCACGCTCGTGCTACCGAACCTGCTGTTTACGGCGTCGATTTTCTTCGCGCTGCCGGCGATCACGCGCCAGATGGTGCCTAACTACGTCGGCGGCGTGCTGCTGTTGCTGGGGTATCTGATGGGCGGCTCGCTGCTCAACGACCTCACCGACAAACACACGGGCGCGCTGCTCGACCCATTTGGCTTGCGCGCGACGCAAGTCCTCACGGAATACTGGTCGATCGCGGACAAGAACGCTCGCTACGTGTCGTTGTCGGGTGTGCTGGCGTCGAACCGAATCATCTGGATTGCGTTCGGCCTGGCGGTCTTTGCGCTCGCCTACGCGCGCTTCCGATTTTCATATGCGGCGTCCGATCCGAAAGTCGATCTCGAGCCGACGACTCCGACTACGGAGCCGATTCCACCGGTCCCCGAGCCTGTTCGGACCGTAGAGCTTCCAGCGGCCACGCAGCGCTTCGACGTGCGCGCTCGTCTCGATCAATACTGGTCGCTCACCACGCGCTCGTTTTGGCGGATCGTCCGGAACATTTATTTCTACGCGATCGTCGGCGCCGGCGTTCTCTACATCGTCTTTGTCGCGCAACAAGTCGGAAAGCTCTTCGGTACGGTCACGTGGCCCGTGACGTATCAGATGATCGAGATCCTGAACGGTCAGTTCGGGCTCTTCATCCTCGTCATCATCGCGTTCTACTCCGGAGAGCTGGTCTGGGCGGAACGCGACGTGAAGATGGGGCAGATCACCGACGCGACGCCGTTGCCTAACGCGACAGCGTTTCTGGCAAAGTTCACCGCGCTCGTCGCGGTGCTTGCGCTATTGCTCGGCGTCATCATGCTGACGGGCATCGCGACGCAAGCCGCCAAGGGCTACACGCGCTTCGAGATTGGTCTCTACGTGCAGGCGCTGTTCGGCTTCCGCCTCATCGATCTCGTGTTGCTCGCTCTGCTTGCGATGGCGATTCACGTCATCGTCGATCACAAGTACATCGGGCACCTGATCATCTTCGTGGTGTTCATCGGCCTGCCGCTGCTGCCGGGTCAGCTCGGCCTCGAGCGGAACCTGTACCAGTACGGTGGCGACGGCGGACTGCAGTACTCGGATATGAACCGGTGGGGCCCGTTCGCACATCCGTTCATCTACTGGAAATTGTACTGGGGAGCATTCGGCATACTCCTGGCCGTACTCACCAATTTGCTCTGGGTGCGTGGCGAGGAGACGCACGCGCGCTGGCGCGCGCATCTCGCGCGCGTTCGTTTCGGCCGGCCCGCGCGCGGTATCGCCGCTTTCGCCAGCTTGTCGTTCATCGGTCTTGGCGGTTTCCTGTTTTATAACACCGACATCCTGAATCGCTTCACGACGAGCAACCAGCGACGCCATCTCCGCGCCGAGTACGAGCGACTGTACAAGCGCTACGAGCACGCGCCGCAGCCACGCATTACCGCCGTCCAGATTCAGGTCGACCTCGTTCCCGAGCGCGGTGACATGCGCGCACGAGGGCACTACGTGCTCCGCAACAAGACGAAGGTCGCGATCGACACGATCCAGCTCCGTCTCGATCGTGACCTGAAGGTCAACACGCTCGCGTTCGATCGTCCCGCGCACAACGTCCTCGCCGACAGCGCGCACGAGTATTACCTGCACAAGCTCGACACGCCGCTCGCCCCGGGCGATTCGCTCGTTCTGAACTTCGATCTCGCGCGCCGAACGCGCGGCTTCGGGAACACCGTCGACAACACGGAGCTCGCCTCGAACGGGACCTTCGTCGAGAACGGCGCCTTCATGCCCAGCATCGGCTACAATCCGCGCCTGGAGCTGTCCGACGACGACGATCGCAAGAAAGAAAAGCTCAAACCCGTTCCGCGCATGAAGCCGCCGACGGATTCGACGGCGCGCGCGAACAACTACATCAGCCACGACGCCGACTGGCTCGATTACGACGCCACGGTGAGCACCGCGCCCGATCAGATTGCGATTACATCGGGCTACCTCCGGCGCGAATGGACGGAGAACGGCCGTCGTTACTTCCACTACAAGATGGACTCGCCCATTCTCGACCTGTGGGCGTTCCAGTCGGCTCGTTATGTAACCGCGAAGGATACGTGGAAGGCGCCCGACGGCCGCGTCGTCGACATCGCGGTCTACTATCATCCGAGCCACACGTGGAACGTGAGGCGGATGATCGATGCCGTGAAGAAGTCGCTCGACTATTACACGGAGAACTTCGGACCATACCAATATCATCAAGTCCGCATCGTCGAGTTCCCGCGCTACGCTTCGTTCGCTCAATCTCTCCCCAATACGATCCCGTACTCTGAAAGCATCGGGTTCATTGCGCGAGTCGAAGGTCCAGACGACATCGACTATCCGTTCTACGTCACCGCGCATGAAGTGGCGCACCAATGGTGGGCGCACCAGGTCATCGGTGCGGATGCGCAGGGCTCGACGATGCTCTCGGAGACGCTCGCGCAGTATTCGGCGCTGATGGTCATGGAGAAGGAGTTCGGCGCGGCGGCGATGCGCCGCTTCCTCGAATACGAGCTCGATCGCTATCTCATCGGCCGGAGCACCGAACGAAAGCGCGAGATGCCGATCGAGCTGAACGAGAACCAGCCGTACATCCACTACAACAAGGGCTCGCTCGTGATGTACGCGTTACGGGACTACATCGGCGAGGATCGAATGAACGCGGCCATCCGCGGCTTTCTCAACGCCGAGAAATTCCGCGGACCGCCGTATCCAACGTCGCTCGAGCTCGTGGATTCACTGCGCGCCGCCACGCCCGACTCGCTCAGGTACCTGATCAAGGACATGTTCGAGACGATCACGCTGTTCGAGCTCAAGGCCGACTCGGCGATCGCAACGGACGCATCTCAGGGAGAGTATCGCCTGGACCTGTATCTCAGTTCCAAAAAGCTGCGCGCGGACAGCCTCGGCGCCGAGACGCCGATCCCGATGCGCGATTGGGTGGACATTGGCGTCTACACGCGTCCCGCGCGCGGCCAGAAGAGTCCCGACAAGGATGGCGTCTCGATCTATCTCGCGAAGCAGCTGATACACGATGGCGAGCAGCACCTCGTGCTCACCGTGCCACGACTGCCGTCGCGTGCCGGCATCGACCCGCTGCACAAGCTGATCAGCCGCCTGACGACCGAGAATACGATCGGAGTCCAGAACCGGACGAAGCCAAGGGCGCCGAAGTCATCGAGAGGCCCTCTCTAGCCGGTCGCGTACACCGGCCCACTCTGCCGCGTTAGGCACGCGCTCGACATAGATCACCCGGCACCCAAGCTCGTCGAGCTCGTGCAGCGCGGCGTACAAGCGCTGCGCATAACGAGCCGAGTCGTCGGGCATGCGTACGACCTCCCACGCGCCGTCGTTCTCGAGGCTGCGAAGCAGCATCCCGACGCGGCTGCTTTCGGCGGCCAACGCACGTACCTGCTCGAAGATGTGATGCGCATCCTCCCGATCGAAGAGAACGAGTCGGGCGCGCGGAGCGTAGTGACGCTCCATCATTCCGGGCGATGGCCGCGCTCCCTCGCCTTCCAGGTCGTTAGGCGCGGCAATCGGCCCGACCAGCGGCTCCAGTTCGCGGCGCCCGACGACGCCTGGGCGAAGGATGGCTGCTCGAGGCCCGCGAAGATCGAGCACCGTCGACTCGATGCCAACGCTGGTCGGACCACCGTCGAGAATCAGGTCGACACGATCGCCGAGGGAGCGCTCGACGTGACGCGCCGTCGTCGGCGACAGCTCCGTTGACTGGTTCGCACTCGGCGCCGCGAGTGGAAGGCCAGAGACGACGAGCAGTGCGAGCGCTACGCGGTTCGCCGGCACGCGCAGCGCCACCGAGTCGAGGCCGGCCGTGACGTTGTCGGGCACGATCGGTCGCTTCGGCACGACGATCGTCACCGGTCCCGGCCAGAATGCGTTCGCGACCAGCGACGCGCGCTCCGGCCACCGGGACGCCAAATCACGCGCCGCCGCTTTGTTGGGAATGTGGACGATCAGCGGATTGAACGACGGTCGGCCTTTGGCCGAATAGATGCGTTCTACTGCGGCCGCATCGAGCGCGTTCGCGCCGAGGCCGTACACCGTTTCCGTCGGAAATGCGACCAGCCCGCCTCGACGAAGGATCTCGGCGGCTTGATCGATCGCTGATGGCTCCGGTGAATCGGGATCGACTCGGATGACTCGCATAGGCGATGAGGATACCAGGGTCCATCCCGAGCCCGTAGCCCCCAAGCTCTACCGTCTAAGCTCTAGCCCCTAAGCTCTAGCCCCTATATTGGCTTCCATGAAGTCGCAGCCTTTAGGGCGCGCCAACGCACGCGACGCGTGGCGTGGGATCGTCAACTGGTTCAACGGCCTGGAGCTGAGCGAGAACGCCATCCTCATCGCGTTCTCGCTTGCCATCGGCGTGCTCAGCGCGATGGGCGTTGTCGGTTTCTACAAGTCGATCGACCTCGCGTTCGCTCTCTTCTATCGTCTACCCGGCGAGATCGTGCCCAAGCTCGCTGTCTTTGCCTATCGGCCGGTCATCACGGCGGCAGGCTTTGCTCTGGCGTGGTGGTTCATGCGCTACGTCGGGCGTGGTCATGACGGCATGAACGTGCCCGACGTGCAATTGGCGGTGGTCCGTCGAGGTGGGACCATCCCGCCGCGGCCAGCGCTCGCCCGCACGGTGGCGAGCGCGATTACCATTGGCGCCGGTGGCTCCGCGGGCAGTGAAGGACCTGTCGTCGTCTTCGGCAGCGCGATCGGCTCGTTATGCGGCCGGACATTCGGCTTCAGTCAAGATCGCATGCGCGTGCTCGTCGGCGCCGGGGCGGGGGCGGCGATCTCCGCGGCCTTCAACGCGCCAATTGCCGGCGCGTTCTTCGCGCTCGAGGAGATCCTCGGTTCGCTCGCGGTGACGGCGTTCCCACCCGTCGTCGTGGCGAGCGTCATTGCGGCGGTGATCTCACGCGCCGTTTTCGGAAACCATCCTGCGTTTCCCATTCCAGTAGAGTACAGCTACGGTCTCACGCGCGAGGTCTTCGTCTTTTTTCCTCTTCTCGGTGTAGTGACCGGTGGAGTCGCGGCCCTCTTCGTCCGTGTTTTCTTCGGCGTCGAGTCGCTCGTCAAGCGAATTTCACTCCCTCGCTGGCTGATTCCATGGCTCGGCGGAGCTCTCGTGGGCGTGCTCGTCGTGTTCTCGCGCGGGCTGCTCGTCGGCTACGGACACCTCGCGGTGCACCTCGAGGTCTTTGGCCGCATGCCGTGGTACGCATTGGGTCTTTTGGCACTCGGCTCGATCCTCGCGACGTCGATCACGCTCAACAGTGGCGGCTCAGGCGGCTTGTTCACGCCCTCGCTGTATGTCGGCGCGGCGACGGGCGGCGCTTTCGGCGTCGCGCTCGCGCAGCTTCTGCCTAACGTGGCGATTCGCCCCGAGGCATACGCGATCGTCGGCATGGGTGCGCTTGTCGCGGCGTCGACGCACGCGCCGATCACGGGCATCCTGCTCGTGTTCGAGATGACGAACGACTACGCGCTCGTGCTCCCGCTCATGCTCGCGACGGTGATCTCGTATCTCGTCGCCCATCGGCTCGAGCCAGACTCACTCTATAGCGGTTGGTTGCGGCGGCGCGGCGAGCGCATCGAGCACGGGGCCGACGAGACCGCACTCGTGAGCCTGCACGTTCGCGACGCCTACGACGATGGCGCCCGCGTCATTCGCGAGCACGATGGCGTCGGTCAGTTACTCGAGCATCTCGGGCACGCCGATCAGCTGGTTTTCCCGGTCGTCGATGACGACCATCGGCTTTGCGGGGTCATCGATCTCGCCGATCTGGGCCGCGTCGCCAAGGACTACGGCAATCTCACGCCCCTGGTACTCGCCATCGATCTCGCCCGCGCGACCGAGACGGTAACGCCTAACGAGACGCTCCTCGATGCCACCCGGCGGATGGGCGTGCGGGGGGTGAGCGCGTTGCCCGTGCTCGATGCGGCGGCCGGCCGCGTCCTCGGTCTGCTCAGCCGCCATCACGTCCTCGCTGCCTACGAGCGGTCGGTTGCGGGTTCTTCGTCGAACGAAGGCGGTGAGGAAGACAGTGGGAGTCGAAGTGTGGCGTGATCCGGCAGCGTCTCCCCCGCAACACGCCCGCATCGCGTAGCTTTCGCTGGTGAGCACTCTCGAATGGATTGCCGCGCTCGCCGGCGCTGTGAGCGTCTATCTCAGCGCGCGCGAGAATATTTGGAGCTGGCCGACGGCCATCGTCAACGTCGGCCTGTACGTCATCGTGTTCCGGCGCACGGGTCTGTACTCCGACATGGGACTGCAGGTCGTCTACCTCGTGCTCTCAATTTACGGCTGGTACGAGTGGTTGTATGGCGGCAAGGATCGGACACAGCTCACCGTCTCACGTGCGTCGGCGCGCGAATGGCTCATCGTGACGCCGATCGCGCTCGTGTTCTGGGCTGTCCTCGCACGGTACACCGCGACGCTACCCGGAGTTGCGCTGCCGTCAATCGACGCCGGCCTGGCGACGATCAGTCTCGTCGCTCAGTGGATGATGACGCGAAAGATCCTCGAGAATTGGGTGCTCTGGATCATCGCCGATATCGTCTACGTGCCGATGTACGTGTACAAGAAGCTGCCTGTCACGGGGGCGCTCTACGCGATCTTCCTCGGGCTCGCCGTGATCGGGCTCCGCTCCTGGTGGCGCAGCTACCGCGAGAACGTGGTCGCCGAACCGTCTCCTGCGTGAAGCGCGTCGTCCTCATCGGTTCGGAATCGACAGGCAAAACGACGCTCGCCAGGCAGCTCGCCGAGCATTACGACGCCGAGTGGGTGCCCGAGTTCGTCCGCGACTATGCGGACCGGAAGGAAGGCGCGCTCGTCTTCGGCGACCATGCGCCGATCGCTCACGGCCAGATTGCGCTCGAGGACGAGTACCGCGTCCGCTCGAACGAGCGAAACGCACCGCTGCTGATTCAGGACACGGATCTCCTCAGCACAGCGATCTATTGCGCGCATTACTACGGCAAGTGTCCCGTCTGGATCACGGAGGCCGCGACCGCGCGCCGGCCCGATCTCTATCTGCTGCTCGATATCGATATTCCCTGGACCGCCGACGCCCAACGCGATCGCGGCCAACTGCGCAACGAGATGCAGGCAGTCTTTCGCGAGGCGGTCGAGCGGTCCGGCGCACCGTTCGTTCGGGTACACGGCAATCGAGACGAGCGATTCGAGCAGGCACGCTCGGCGATTGATGATCTGCTAAACGATTGAGGCTGTCAGTCTGTCACTCGATCGCTATGCGCAGAATCTCTTTCCGGAACAGAACCCGAATCCGCAGCGCGAGGAACAGCGCGACGACACTGAGCGAGGCTACGAACCCCCACCATAATCCCGCGGCGCGCAGCGGCGTGTGAAAACCCAGGAACAAGCTCACTGGTAGTCCAATGAGCCAATATCCCGCGATCATGCCGATGAGCGGTGCGCGTGTGTCGCCCAGGCCGCGCAGGACGCCCGCTCCCACGGCTTGAGCGCCGTCGAAGATCTGGAATACGCCCGCGACTGGAATCAGCAGACCCGCGATTGCGACGACGCCGGCGTCGCCCGTAAAGAGCTTGGCCAGCAACTGCGGCGCCAACAGAAAACCGAGCGCCGTGAGCGACATGAACCCCAGGCCGCACACATAGGCCGCGCGCGCCGCGAGCTTCGCCCGGGCCTGGTCACGCGCGCCGACAGCGCGTCCAACCCGAACGGCCGCGGCAGCGCCGACGCCTAACGGGACCATGAACGTCAGTGCGGCGAGCGTGATCGCGATCTGATGACCCGCCATCTCGGTCGTGCCGAGCATGCCCATCATCAGACCGATCGCACCGAACGCTCCCGACTCGAGCAGCATCTGGAGCCCGATCGGTACGCCGAGACGAAGGATGCGGACGATCGGCACGAGATCCCAGGCCTCGCGTCGCATCGGTGTAAGATGCGAGCGCAAGGTCGGCCACGCGAATGCGAGGAGCGCAATCGCCATGAGCCAGCGGCTCACCAGTGTCGCCATCGAGCTCCCCGACGCGCCGAGCGCCGGGCTACCGAGATGGCCGTACACGAAAACCCAATTGAGGCCCGCGTTCGCCAGATTCGCGCCGACGATTGCCCAGACAATTGGCGCCACGCGATGCAGCGACTGCAACGTCTGTCGAAACACGACAAACAGCAGAAACGGGAGGACGCCCGGAATCGAGATGCGGATGTATGACGTCGTATCCGGGATGATTTCGGGCTGCTGCCGCGTCAGCACGAGTACAGCATGCGCCGGTAGGAGCAGGAGTGCAGTGAACAAGGACAGTCCGACGGCAATCAACAACCCACGTTGCATGGCGCGGCTCACCGACTCCATATCGCCCGCCCCGACCGCCTGCGCGACTATCGGGTCGAGGGCCATCAAAGTCCCGTTTGCGAGCACGATCGCGTTGAACACATACAGATTCCCGAGCGCGACCGCTGCCAGTACACTCGCCGACACATGGCCAACCATTACTGTGTCCACTACGCCCATGAACATCAATCCGATCTGCACGAGCACTACCGGGAGCGCGAGACGAATCGTCGCGTGCAGCTCGCTCTCGCCCATCTCATGGAGAGGCGCATCGGCGACCGAATCGCGCCGTTCGTCGTCACGCGTGGCGTGCGTCATCGTCGTAATCTGACATGACCGAGACCCAAGCGGACCTGTGAGGCTTTCTCGAGCATTCTGCTCGGTAATGGTGACGACATTCTGCGTCACCGGCATTGCGTGCTCGGTTTCCGCTCAAGCGACGGGCTTGATTGCCGGTGCGAGCGGGATCCTTCTCGCGACCCACGCCACGGGTACTCCGCAGGGTCGCACGATCACCGAAGCGTACCTCACACAGCCGATGCTGAGCGCCGACTGGAGAGCTTCCTGGTTCGAGGCGCTGGGCATCCTCAATCTCGAGGGGCTCACGCTCAGGCGCGGCGAGCTCGATCTCGGCGCGTGGGGCGAAGGCTACGTGGATCGTCGTCATCCGCACGCGTACGTGCATGAGCTCATGGCTGGCGTTCACTCGACGCACGGTATCGTCGCCGGTTCGCTCTATGCGGGTCGCGGGTTCGTGCCATTTGGCAGCGACGATCCGATGACGCGACCCTTCGTGTCGTATCCCGTCGATCACCATCTGGCGCAGATTCTCGAGCGGCTCATGGTGGTGGGTGCATTACGAGGCGGGCCACTCGTGCTCGAAGCTGCGACCTTCAACGGGGACGAGCCGCTCGATTCCTCCACGCTGCCGCTTGCGCGGCGCTTCGGCGATTCCTGGGCACTGCGCGGAACGCTCGCCGGCGAAAGTGCATCGTCACTGCTCGGTCGCCTCGAGTTGGCGGCAAGCTATGCAGGGGTGAAATCGCCTGAATTTCGCGAGGGGCAGGGACTCGACCAGCGGAAGGCACACGTCGATCTCCGCCTCGACGGGGCTGCGGGTCCTTTCACTCGTTATGCGCTGGTCGAAGCCGCGCGCACCACCGACGTCGATCGCGGGCGGGCGCTGTACTCCTTTGACGCTGTCCTTGCCGAAGCCGCGATTTGCCGGAACGAGCTCGGCGTTGCCGCGCGCTGGGAGCGCAGTGATCGGCCTGAAGAAGAACGACTTCTCGATCTCTTTCGCTCGGCCCGTCCGGCGACCGACGCAAGTATACTCGGTGTCACGCAGTGGACGACCGTGTCGGCGGCGATCGCACTTCCCGCGGTGACGATTGCCGCTTCTCAAGTCGCACCGTTCGTCGAGGTGGCTCGCATTACCGCCGACCGCACGACGGCCGCGGTGTTCGATCCCGTGAGCTTTTATGGAACGAACCTCATGTGGCGGCTGTCGCTTGGTCTTCGACTCGGGCTCGGACACATGCACGAACGCGTCGGGCGGTACGGCGTCGCCGCCCATCCGATGAGCGCCGGCCCCCACGAGGCGCACGATCACGGTCGACTCCGTCGCTGTTTTTCATGAACCGCGGATTTCGTTTTCTCCCGCTCATTCTCGCGACTGCCTGTCTCGATCGCAGCACGTCGCCTCCCGTGCACGCCTCGTGCGCGCTGAACGATAGCACGTCGTTAGGCACGCAAACGCTGGGCGTCATCGGATGCGGTGTGATCGCCAATCGCTTCACGGCGGAAGTGGCGGTTCGTGATAGCACGGCCTACACGACCACCTGGGGATTCCGGACGGCACCCGGCGACCTGATTGCGATCTGGGACGTGAAAGGCGCCGAGCCGATTCTCGTCGACTCGGCGATCGTGAGCGGCGCGTCGACGTTGGGCGATATCGCCGTCAGCGACGACGGGAAGCTCCTCATCGTCGCCACCGAGCGGAATAACGGATCCCTCGTCGTCTTCGACCTCACGAATCCGCGGCGCCCAGTGCAGCTCTCGCGCCTCGCCACGGCGGAGACCTACAACGGCGTGCACACGGCCGAGGTTGGGCGCGTCGGTGGACATCTCTATGCGATTCTCGCCGTCGACCCGCTCAGCGGTGCACCGACGCCGGAATCGAAGGTCGTGATCGTCGATCTCGGCGATCCGGCGAATCCGCGTCAGGTGTACGTAAAGTCTGTCCCGAATACCGCGCCCTTCGTGCACGACACGTTTCTCCGCGATGGGTTGCTCTTTGTCGCGCTGTGGAACGCGGGCATCGAGATCTGGGACCTCGGCGGCGGTGGACAGGGCGGAACGCCGAGCGCGCCCGTCGTCATGGGAGGTGTCGCAACGATAGGCGGCGACGCTCACAATATCTGGTGGCTGCACGACCCCGTGAGTGGATCTCGTTATGCGTTCGTCGGCCAGGAGTCCGGGCCCGCGCAGATCGGCGTCAGCTCCGCCGGTGACATTCACGTCCTCGACGTCTCCGATCTCGCACACCCGCGCGAGGTAGCGTTCTACCACGTGGCTGGCGGGGGCACGCACAATTTTTCCGTCGATGAAACGAACGGGATCCTCTACGCGGCGTACTACAACGCCGGTGTCCGTGCCCTGAACGTCCGCGGGGACCTCGAGACCTGCACCCCGAGCCAGCAGGTCAGCACTGGGTCAATCACACGCTGCGATCTCGGCGCCATGGGACGGGAGGTTGGACGGGGCCTTGGTGGGGGGACCCCCGCGGTCTATGTCTGGGGCGTCCAGCTTTCGGGAGGGGCACTCTACGCCTCGGACATGTTGAACGGTCTCTGGAAGTTGCAGACGGTCCGATAGCCGTGACGAGCCGTACGTCTGGTCGCGCCAACGGGAGACGGGCATGTTAGCGATCCGTAAATCCCAATGCACCAAGGGTGTAGACGCCGCGTCTGCGCGTTGCAAAGGCGCGGGCCGGATCATAATTTGAGCGAGCCGGCGAGTTGTATTCGCCTCTGAGGAGCGTGGCCATGTTTTTGTCGACCCGAGTCCTTTCGCGCGTCAGCGCCTTCGGCTTCCTGGTGGTCGTTGGCACCAGTATCCCAACAGACTCGACGCGCCATGTGTACGGCTATGGAGGGATCGTTCCGGTACCTCCGGCGGTAGATGAGGGACAGCCAATTCAAACTCCCGATATTCTCACGCCACGCCGTATCGCCGTACGCAGCAAGAATGGTCGCGTGCTCTACGCCAACGAGCGCGTGACCATGCCTGCCGGAAGCGACGACGCACATGCATCGGCGAGCCGTGCTCGACATCCGTGCTCGCAGCTGGTACAGCGCACGGCCACCACAGCCCCGAACTCCTGAGTTGTAACATCGGCGGCCGAGCCGCTTCGTTCTCAACCCCTCCCCCCCCCATACCGATGTCCCGAATGAGAACAGCGGCGGTTGCGACGCTGCTCCTGGTTCCGATCGTTGCAGGTGGCTTTCTGCTCCAAGAGCCATCGACGCGATCGAGCGCGCATCTCTTCGACCAGGTACGCTCGCTGATCGAGACCCGGTACGTCGATTCGCTCAAAGACAGTCAGGTCTTCGAGAAGGCGGCGCGAGGAATGGTGAAGGAGCTCAACGATCCATACAGCGAGCTGCTCACACCGAAGGAAAGCGACTCGTTCAATCGGGGCACCAACGGCCGCTACGGCGGCACCGGCATGCTGCTCGAGCAGCAGACCGGCGTCGGCGTCGTCGTTGGGCGCGTTTTCCCGAATACGCCAGCCGAGGAAGCAGGCGTTCAGGAGGGCGATCGAATCACGGCGATCGACGGCACTTCGACGCAGGGATGGGAGATCGATAAGGTTTCCGAGAAGCTTCGCGGCACACCAGGTTCGCAGGTGTCCGTCTCGTATTCCCGTCCGGGCGTGACGGAGCCAATCAAGCTGCGTTTCACGCGCGCCGTGGTGCACGTCCCTGCTGTGGCGTACACGGGCCTCTTTGATCGGCAGGTCGGCTACATCCCACTCCAGGCTTTCAACGAGAACGCGGCCGAAGAAGTCGCAGCCGCAGTCGAGAAGCTCGAGCAGGACGGCGCGAAGGGAGTCGTGCTCGACATGCGCGACAATGGCGGTGGCATCGTCGATCAAGCGCTCGCAGTGAGTGGACTGTTCTTGAAGGAAGGGCAAGAGATCGTGAGCGTCCGCGCGCGCAATGCGCCGACAGAAGTCGCGCGCGCTCGCGGTCCGCATCTCGCCACGAACATCCCGCTCGTTGTGCTCGTCGACGGATCGTCTGCGTCGGCGACGGAGATCGTTGCCGGCGCGCTGCAGGATCACGACCGTGCGCTCATCGTCGGAACGACGAGCTTCGGCAAGGGCCTGGTGCAGTCGGTCTTTCCGCTGGACGGCGGCTACTTCCTGAAGATGACGACGGGCAAGTGGTACACGCCGAGTGGTCGCTCTATTCATCGCGATCGGCAACTGCTGCCGGATGGACGATTTGTCGAGACACATCCCGATTCGCTCGAGACGGATTCCGCTCGCAAGTCGCGGCCGCCATTCAAGTCCGACGCTGGTCGCACTGTCTATGGTGGCGGTGGCATCACGCCTGACCTGGTCGTCGCCGATGACACGCTGTCGACGTTGGAGCAGCAGTTCCTGCGCTCGATCGCGGCGAAGGGACAGATCGTGCGCAGCGCGCTCGACAGCTATGCGTTCGAGCTCAAGAAAGATGTGAAGCGTGATTTCGTCGTGACTCCGCAATGGACGACGGAGCTCACGCGCCGGCTCGCCGCGCGTGGTGTCACGATCGAACCGCGCTTCGAGTCCGCGGCGACGCATCTCTTCACTCGCGAGCTCGAACAGCGCGTGGCGCGTTTGGCGTTCGGCGACGCGGCCGCGAAGGAGCGCGAGCGGAAGACGGACCGACAGCTCTCGACGGCGATGGATCTGCTCGAGAAGGCTGCGTCGCAGCACGATCTCTTCACCGTGGCGCACGCCGGGCTCGCTTCGAGGCAATAGCGGACGAGGCATCCATGGGCCTCGAAGCTCGTTGTGAGCTTCGCCTCGACGGCGCGACACACGAGGGCAAAGCGCTGCTCGAGACTGATGACCTGCTTTTCCGCGGCGACGGAACGGGACGCGGAAAAGCAGCGCGCGGCTTTCGTCTCGCGATTCCGCTGTCATCGATTCGCGGAGTGAGCGACGACGACGACGCGTTACACGTCCGCTTCAGCGGTGGCGACGCGACGTTTCGTCTCGGCAGACAATCCGCAAAGTGGGCAGAGCGTATTCGCTCGCCGAAATCGCTCATCGATAAGCTCGACGTGAAGGGGCATCACACGGTCTCCGTCATCGCGCTCGACGATGACGATTTCGTGGAATTGCTCCGCGCGCGAGCGACGCGTGTGATCGTCGGTCGCATCGCTCCATCGTCGGATGTGATATTCCTTGGCGCGGAGACCGCGGCCGCGCTCGCGCGCTTGTCGAAAGCAGCGACGGCAATGGCGCGCGACGGAGCGATTTGGGTCGTGCATCCGAAAGGTACGTCGGGGTTGCGAGATTTAGAAATCTTTGCGGAAGCGAAGAAGATCGGGCTCACCTACACGAAAGTCGCGCGCTTTTCCGCTACGCACACAGCGGAGAAGCTGGTGATACCGAAGGCGCAGCGCTGACGGTTTGCCCCGGCGCGGCACGCGCCGTGATCGCAACGCCGAACGGACTCGGCGCGTTACTCGACAGAACGCCGACGCCCGTCGCGCTCCTGAGCGGCGACGAGCGTTAACAGCACGGCAACTCGGCACGTCGAATCACGTCTCGCACGCGAGATCTCGACTCCTGCTCGAACTTCGTCAGCAAATGCCTATGCACCTGTCTCGTTCGCGTTGGTTGTCCACTGCACTCGTGATCGTCGCGGCGATGGTGGCCGTTGTGTCGTCGTCGCGCGACGCGCGCGCGCAAGTCGGAAGCACGACCGACATCATCACGGGCCACATCATGTCGCCCGATGGCAAGCCGATTGTCGGCGCCCGTGTCGACGCCATGTCGGTCGAAACAGGAGTGACGCGTTCGCGCACGACGAACGACAAGGGACAGTACACGATTCTCTTTCCGGACGGCGGCGGCTCGTACCGCATGACCGTTCGTTATCTCGGCTTCGCGCCAACCACGTTCACGCTCGCGCGGCAGGCGGACGAAGACCGACTCATCGCCGACGTGCGCCTCGCTCCCGCCGCGGCGCAGCTCGGCCCGGTGGTCATACGCAGCAGCGTCCCGACGGGCCAGGGCGATCGGCCGGGACCGGGCTCAGTTGAGCGAACGCTAACAGGCGAACAGTTGCAGCGATTGCCGATCGATCCGACCGATCTCGCCGCACTCGCGGCGCTGACGCCGGGCGTCGTCGCGATTACCGGCACCGACTCGACGAACGCCGGCTTCTCTGTCGCCGGCCAGCGACCGGACCAGAACCAAGTGACGCTCGACGGCTTGAGCTTCATGGGCGGCACGAACGTCCCGACCGAGGCGGTGCGCCAGACGCGGGTCATCACGAACACGTATGACGTCGCGCGCGGACAATTCACCGGTGGTCAGGTCGCGACGACGACGCGTGGCGGCACGAATCAGTGGGCCGGCTCGTTCAGCTATGCGCTGCGAGACCCGCATCTCGAATGGGCGACGGATCAGTCGACCCCGACGACGTTCGGGCAGGGGTACACGCAGCATCAGCTCAGCGGAGGCGTCGGCGGACCGATCATTCCGGACAAGCTGTTCGTCTTTGGCGCATTCCAGGTACGCCGACGCCTCGATCCGCTGCAGACGATCACGGGCGCGGATCCCATCACGCTCGAGCGGTTGGGCCTGCAGCCCGATTCCGCATCGCGCTTTCAGAGTGCCGTCAACGGCTACGGCATCCCGCTCACCGTGCCGTCGATACCGGACGATCGGGAATCGGACAATGGCACGGCGCTCGTTCGCATCGACTATCACGTGAATGATGATCATTCACTCATGTTGCGCGGCAATTGGCAGGGATCGCTGCAAGAAGCATTTCGGACTTCGGCGTTCGCATTGCCGAGTCACGGTGGAATTCAGCACTCGGGCGGCGGCGGTAGCATGCTGGCATTGTCGTCGGTATTCGGCAACCTCCTGAACGAGGTGCGCGCGACGTACATGCGCAATCTCAACGCGGCGAATCCGTATCTCGTCGATCCGGAAGGCCGCGTGACCATGACGTCGGCGTTCAGCGATACGACGGTCGCCGTGACGCAGCTCGACTTCGGCGGGAACTCCGGTTTGCCGACCGACGGCGCGAACGGTCAGTTCGAGGCGAGCGACGAAGTCTCGTGGTTGTCCGACGATGCGGCGCATCGCTTCAAGCTCGGCGGGCTCGTGAACATAACGAGCTTTTCGTCGATGAACGCGTTCAACAGCGACGGTACGTTCCTGTTCAACTCGTTGAGCGATCTGGAAAACAATACGCCGGCGATGTTCACGCGGTCGCTGATGCCGACGGCGCGCACGGGCTCCGGGCTCAACAGCGCGATCTATCTCGGCGACACGTGGCGGCACAGCCGCGCGTTGCAGGTGACCTACGGCATGCGAGTCGAGGCATCCGAATTCCAGGGGCATCCCGCCTACAACCCAGAGATCGAGGAGCTGTTTGATCGACGCACGGACAAGTTCCCCACGGAAGTCAGCGCGAGTCCGCGCGTCGGCTTTACCTGGATGCTCGGTGGCGGCATTGGCGGACAGGTTCCGCAGGGCGGATTTGGCGGCGGCGGTGGTGGTCGAGGCGGTGGTGGCTTCCGCGGCGGCGGCGAGGCGGCCGCGGGCTTCGGCGGCACGGGCAGTGGCATCGGCCCGCAGCCGTACATCTTGCGCGGCGGCGTTGGTGAATTCCGCGGCACGTTCCCACTGCCGTTCTTTGCATCGGCGTTGACGGCTACGGGCTTGCCCAACAGCCAGTCGCAGCTGGTGTGCATAGGTGACGCCGTTCCGGTGCCGAATTGGGCAGAGTACGCAGCAGACCCGTCGACCATTCCCGACGCGTGCGCGAACGGCGCGGCGTCAGGCGGTCCTGATATCGGTACCCAGCGGCCCAATGTCACCGTCTTCGAGCCCGACTTCGGCGCGCCGCGGTCCTGGCGAGCGTCGCTCGGTGTAAGTCATAGATTGAGCGCCCGTCTCGGCGCGAGCATCGATTTCTCGTATGCCTTGGGGACCAACCTCTACAGCGTGCGGGATCTCAACCTCAACACAGCACCGCAATTCATGCTCGCGGACGAGGCGAACCGTCCGGTGTTCGTCGACCCGAACGCGATCGTCCCGACGACGGGCGCCATTAGTCTTCTCTCATCGAGGCTCTACCCGCAGTACGCGCAGGTCCTCGATGTCACGTCGGGACTGGAGTCGCGCACGGGGCAGGTGACCGCC
Organism: Gemmatimonadaceae bacterium; assembly: GCA_036496605.1. NCBI lineage: Bacteria > Pseudomonadati > Gemmatimonadota > Gemmatimonadia > Gemmatimonadales > Gemmatimonadaceae > Gemmatimonadaceae bacterium. The sequence goes on from DASXKV010000051.1 coordinate 55,287, forward strand.
ACCCTGAACGGCGTGACGCCTAACGATATAATCTGGACGTTGTCGTACACATTCATGCGGTCGGTGGACCAGTCCTCGTTCTACAACGCCGGCGGCTTTGGCGGCGGCGGCACCGGGGGCGGCTTCGGCTCGCCGCCGACTGCGGGCGACCCGAACATCTTCCCGTGGGCCACGAGCGACTTCGAGCGCCGCCACTCCTTCGTTGGAACGACGACCTGGCTCGTCAAGCCGTGGCTCGACATCACTTCAGTCCTCCGCCTAACGTCTGGGGCACCCTTCACGCCGCGCATCGGTAGCGACATCAATGGCGACGGCTCGCGCAACGATCGCGCGTTTGTCTTCAACCCCAACGATCCGAACATCCAGAGCGACAGTGCGCTCGTGAACGGCATGCGACGATTACTCGCCAACGCGCCAAAGGACGCGCGAGCGTGCCTCGAGAAGCAGCTCGGCGTGGTGGCGGCGCGGAACAGTTGCATCGGAAGCTGGACGCCCGGGATCGACCTGCAGGCGAACATTCGACCCGACCTTGGCGCGTTCCTCGGACGCCGGCTGATGATCTCCGTGAGCGCGATCAATCCGCTCGCGGGACTCGATCAGCTGCTACACGGCGCGGACAATCTCAAGGGTTGGGGCCAGCCGAATCGCGCCGATCCGACGCTTTTATATGTCACGGGCTTCGATCCGGATCCAAACGACAAGCACTTCATTTACACCGTGAACGACCGGTTCGGCGACAATCCCGCCTCTCGCGTGGCGATAAGAACTCCATTCCAGGTTGCGTTGACGGCGCGAGTGCAAGTCGGTCCCGATCGACAGCGCCAGCTCCTCGAGGGCACGCTGCGCGGCATCAACGGCAACCGTGCCGCCGGCGGCGGTGGAAGGAACTTCGACATTCGCACCATCGTCAATCGCGTCGCGCCCAATCCAGTCGCAACGATCCTCTCGTTGAAGGACTCGCTGAAGCTGGATCTCACGGACGACCAGGTCACGCGTCTCCAGGCGGTTGCGGATTCGCTCACCGCGAAGAATGACAGCCTCATCGCCGACGTGGAGCAACAGCTCGCGAAAGGGCAGGGGGGCGCCGATCTGGCGTCCGTCTTCCCGAACATTCAACCCCGACTTCAGCAAGCTCGAAACAATTACCTCGCCTCGGTCAAGAGCGCGCAGGCGATTCTCACGCCGCAGCAGTGGAACAAGCTTCCCGACGACGTCCGCAATCCAGTGCTGCAGCGCGGCTTCCAGCGAAGAGGGGCGCCCCGGCCCTAGCTGGCCAGTAGTCATTGAACGACGGTTGCTCCAGATTGGCCGGCGAGCTTTGCTCGCCGGCCTTTTATGGACAATCACGCAGGGACAGACGATCGGCACATGGCTGACGAACGACACATGACGGTCCGCCGCACAGCGCGCTATTACACGCTCGGTCCAACAGACGGCTCCAGCCGTCAACTGTGGCTCGTGCTGCACGGCTACGGTCAATTGGCCTCTCGATTCGTACGCGTGTTCGAGGCGCTCGATGACGGCGCACGCCTCATCGTCGCACCGGAGGCATTGAGCAGGTTCTATCTCGTCGGCGTGGACACGATGCCGGCGGCGGACCGGCCGGTGGGCGCGACGTGGATGACGCGTGAGGATCGCGATCACGAGATCGCTGACTACGTGGCGTATCTCGATGACGTCGCGTCGGCTATCCTCGAGCCATTCAAGGCTCGCGGCACGATGCCGCGAATCATCGTCCTTGCCTTCTCACAGGGAGTCGCCACGGCGGCGCGCTGGATCACGCGCGGAGCCATCCGGCCGTCGGAGGTGATTTTATGGGGAGGATTGCTTCCTCCCGAAATCGACATCACGAACAGCGAGCCGCTTCGCCATTCAGCGCTGCATTTCGTCGTGGGCTCGCGCGATCAGTTCGTCACGGACGAACGGGTGACAGCGGAGGAGCGGCGGCTCCGTGACGCGAATCTGCCATACCGACTCGTTCGGTACGCTGGTGGCCATGGCATCTCCAGGGAGCCGCTGCTCGCCCTGGCGAATACGCTGCACGGAGCCTAACGATAGCGGCGCCGCTGGCGCTCCTCGAAGGCCGACATCGCGCGTCGATCCTTCTTTGTCGGCCGACCCGCTTCGTCGCGATGGATCGCGGGCGCCAACCGATGCTGCTCACGGAGACGCTCGCGCTCGGCGATGCTCGCAGCGGACTCCTCGAAAAGAAGCGCCGCCGCAGCGGCTGGTCCGCGGCGATCGGAGAGCGCGCGCACCATGACGGCGTGAATGAACGGACCGACACGCACCCGGAGCTGATCGCCGATTTTCACGTCCTTCGAGGGCTTCGGGCGCTGTCCATTGAGCTCGACCTTGCCCCCGTTCACGGCCTCGGTGGCAAGCGATCGGGTTTTGAAGAACCGCGCGGCCCAGAGCCACTTGTCGATTCGGACGGCGCCCGCGCTATCCGTCGCAGGATTCGGCATGTCCCCAAGCTAACGCGGGCGTCGACTTGCCTGGTGCGCCTTGCATTCGGTCCTGGAAGCGCGCATATTACTGACCCGTAAGTAATTTAATCGACGAGCGACGTCGCTCTCCCAGACGAGCATGAACGCCCAACACCCGAGCCTGCTTACTGACTGGTCGGTCACAAATCAATGACGATCTCGTCTTCTCAAGAACCGCGTTGGCGCCGACTCCCCGAGGAGCGACCGCAGCAAATCATCGATGCGGCACTCGCAATCTTCGGTGAGCGAGGCCTCGCTGCCGCCCGCCTCGACGACATCGCCAAACGCGCCGGGCTCTCCAAAGGCACGATCTATCTCTACTTCCCCAATAAAGAAGAGCTGTTTCGCGAGGTCATCCGTCACACCATCATCGCGCAAATCGAACGTGCCGAACGAGAGCTCGCCGCGGCGGCCCAACGGTCTGCCGCCGACACGCTCGCGCAGTTCGTGCGTGGCTACTGGCGCTTTCTGAGATCGCCGAACTTCGCCGCGCTCTTTCGGCTGATTCATGCGGAACTGAGCAATTTTCCCGATCTAGCGCGTTTCTATGGACGTGAGGTCGTGGAGCGCAGTCTTCGCCTGGTCACCGGCATCATCGAGCGTGGCGTTCGCACCGGCGAATTCCGCGATGTCGATCCGGCCGTCACCGCGCGTATGCTCGGCCCCATGCTGCTCATGCACGCGATGTGGTGCAATCACCGCGATCTGTTCAGGGCAACCGCGAACAAAACCGACGAGCAGGTCGTGGACGAAGTGCTCGACTTTTATCTCCACGCTATTCGCCCCGCGCCGGCATCGAAAAAGGCGCGGGAAAGCCATTCATCGAAATGAAATTCCCTCATCATACCGTCCTTCGCTCCACAGCGGTCGCCCTGGCTTCGCTGGCCATTGGCGGCGCGCCGCTCGTCGCCCAGGAGCCGGCGCCGTCGTTAGGCCAACCCGTGCGCATCACCCTTGGCGACGCCGCGCGCCGCGCCGCCCACCAGAGCAATAGCGTTCAGGGCGCCGAGCAACGAGCCGCGGAGGCAGCCGCTCGCGTTACTCAGGCGCGCGCCGCGCTCCTGCCCGAGCTGAGCGGCAACGCGCTCCAAAGCGGCCGCACGTTCAACTCGGTGACCTTCGGCATCACGCTGCCGACCGCGCCCGGCCAGCCTCCACTGTTCAATCCGGACGGCCAGGTGCTCGGCCCCGTGAACACCGTCGATCTGCGCGGCCGCGTGCAGACGAACATCATCGATTACAGCGCCGTGCAGAAAATGCGGACGGCGAAAACGCAGGCGAACGCCGCGCAGGCCGATGTCACGAGCGCCGGGGATGCGGCCGCCACGCAAGCGGCGAACGCGTACGTTCGCGTGCTCCACACGAATGCGCAATTGAAAGCCCGCCTCGCGGACTCCGTCCTTGCGCGTGACCTGGTCACGATCGCGCAGAGTCAGCTCGAGGCGGGTGTGGGCGTTGCACTCGACGTCACGCGCGCGCAGTCGCAGCTCGCGGGCGTCCGCAATCAGTTGATATCAGCGCGCAACGATCGCGACAAGGCGCAGCTCGACCTGCTTCGCAGCCTCAACCTCGGCCTCGATACGCCGCTGGATTTGACCGACACCCTGTCTTCAGACGTGACCGACAATCTCGCGCTCGATCAAGCGACGGCAACGGCGCGTGCGCTGCGTGACAGGCCAGATCTTCGGGCAATGGACGAGCAGATCCTCGCCGCTCGGCAGAACGTGGCTGCCATTCGCTCCGAGCGGCTGCCGAGCCTGAGCGCATTCGGCGACGATGGTGTCGTCGGCAAGACCGGCTCGACGCGCTTACTGCCAACGTATACCTGGGGCGTGCAAGTATCGGTGCCGGTCTTCGACGGCTTTCGTCGCGAAGGGCGCATTCAGGAACAGGAAGCGATGACGCGCGAGCTCGATGTCCGGCGAAAAGACCTCGAGCAACAAGCGTCCATCGATGTGCGCGGCGCGCTGCTCGATCTCGCGTCTGCTCGCGAAGCCATCGGCGCGTCGCGCGAGCGACTGCGTCTCGCCGAGCAGGAAGTGGATCAGGCGCGACAGCGCTTCCGCGCCGGGATCTCGGGCAACGCCGACGTCGTGAACGCCGCCCTCACGCTGAATGCCGCCCGCAGCCAGTACATCGATGTGCTCACGTCGTTGCAGGTCGCGCGCGTCTCGCTCGCGCACGCCGAAGGCGCAGTAACCCAACTTCGCTAGTTTTCTACACGCTCAATCAAAACGAATTCTCGCTATGGCAACCGCGATGCAACAGGACGTATCGGATAAGCAGATCCGTCCCGTCGAAACCCCCGAGCCGAAGAGCTCCTCGAAGCGACGCTTCATTCTGCCCATCGTCGGCGTTCTCGTGCTCATTGGCCTCATCTGGGTGTTCAAGCAATGGAGCTACGGCCGCGCTCATGAATCCACCGACGACGCGGCAGTGGACGGTCATCTCATTCCCGTGCTCGCCAAAGTCAGCGGGTACGTACAGAAGGTGACCGTCGAGGACAACTCGCACGTCGGCTCTGATTCGATGTTGGTGCTGATCGATCCATCCGAGTATCAGGTCCGTCTCGCGCAAGCGGACGCCGATCTCGCTGCAGCAGTCGCAACGGCCGGAAGCGGTGGCGCGACCGGTCAGGCGCAAGCGCAGGTCGCGAACGCTGCCAGTCAGCACGCCGCGTTTGGCGCGCAGATCGACGCAGCGCGGGCGAACGCGCAAAAGGCGCATTCTGATCTCGACCGATACCGCCAGCTCGTCGCGCAGCAGATCGTTTCCAAGCAGCAGCTCGACGCAGCCCAGGCCGCGGTGCAGACCGCGGACGCGAATGTCGCGGCGCTCGAGCGACAAGCTGCGGCTGCGGGCGCGTCGGTGACGAACGCGGAAGCGGGTGTCCGTCTCGCCGACGCGCGACTCAAAGCGGCGCGTGCGGCGCGCGACAATGCGCAGCTGCAGCTCGGATATACGCAGGTACGCGCGCCGGCGCCGGGGATTGTCTCGCGCAAACAGGTCGAGGTCGGCCAGCTCGTGCAGGCCGGTCAGCCGTTGCTCACGGTCGTCGCTGACACCGGCGTGTTCGTCACCGCGAACATGAAGGAAACACAGCTCTCCGACATTCGTGTGGGTCAGCCGGTCGACATTGACGTCGACACCTACGGCGGAGTCACGGCGGAAGGCGTCGTCGAGAGCGTCGCCGCGGCGACAGGATCGAAGTTCGCCTTGCTCCCGCCGGACAACGCAACGGGCAACTTCACGAAGGTCGTGCAGCGCATTCCCGTGAGGATTCGCATAACGAAAGGCCTCGGGCCCGATCGGCCGTTGCGACCGGGAATGTCGGTGAATGTGCATGTGAAGACGCGGTGAGCAACCGAGGGCAGCAGTTAGTCGCTCGTGCCATCCGGCGCCGTTGTCCGCGATGTGGCTCGAGCGGCGTCTGGGAGAGCTTCATGCGCATGCGCCGTCAATGTCCGTCGTGCGGGCTCGAGCTGGATCGTGGCGAGAGCGACTACTTCTACGGCGCGTATTTACTCAACTTCGTCGCCGCCGAGCTCGTTGCCATGTTTGCATTCGTCGCCGGACTGCTCGCGACCTGGCCGAAGCCGCCGTGGAATCTGCTGACGGCCATCACCGTCGCGATCGCGATCCTCGCTCCGATTGTGCTTTATCCAACGACGAAGGCCCTCTGGCTCGCTGTCGATCTCATGTTCCGGCCCGGGGCGAGTCGCTGACGCGTCGCACTTCACGACGCTTCGGGCTCGATTGCGATCGACGCTGAACCTTGCGCGTCGTAGTGCACGTGCACACGCCACGGCTGGCAACAGACCTGACAGTCTTCGACGTAATCCTGATCACCGCCACTGCCGGGATCGAGTGCGATCATGTTCTCCTCGCCGCAGTACGGGCAGATGACGGACCCGGCCGTGTCGGCGGTGCCGTCGCCCAGCGGGAACTCGTCGTCGAGGTCGTCAAAGAAATCGGTCATTGGAAGGTACCGTTACCGAGTGGGTACGCGTCGAACATCGAGGCGTTTCTTCGCGTCGCGTGATTTCATAACGAGTGACGAGCCATCTCGTCTGCAGCGACGAATAGACGTCGTGCTCGCCATGTCAAATGATGGCTGGATCGAGATCGCCGGAGTGGTTATAAATCGAGGGGGCGTGGCACTCGCATGGTGACGATGTCGGCGATGATCGGTGCATATCAAGCAGTGTACTTCGAAGACGTAGCGCAAGCGGTGGAGTTTTGTCACGCGTTGGTGGCGCATATCGTGCCGCGTCGCGGGGCGCCGCGGGCCCACGACGAGCGTGCTGTCGTGTGGTTCCACGTGCCGGCGCGTAGTCGCAGCTCGACGCGTCAGGGATGCTACCTGTTCGCGAGCGCGGGCGCGATCACAGCCGCTGAGCGCGCCGGCCTCGACACTCCGCTGAGCGGTCGCGTTATGCGGGCGGCGCTACCGCCCGATGCCGTGCTGCTTTTCGGAGATGACGCACCGACCCCGACGCCCGGACGACGACGGCCACGTCAATTGGGCACGAGCAGCAGAAAGGCCCCGGCAGCATCGCCCGCTTGGCAGCCCGCGGATATCGGTGCCTAACGCGCGTATCCGCGCCGCTCGATCATCGGTTAGCCGACACTCGCGGCGGTCCCTAACGAGTAACCGCGTCCGCGCGCCGTGACCGGCCAGCTCGTCTCGACGTTCGCGCCCCGTACGCCGACCACTACGTCGTTGAGATGCACGACGATGCAGACATGGTTGGGGATGACCCGAACGCGATCCCCAACCTCCGGACGCCACGTCGACCGACTCAGGTCGAGCAGCCCGTGCTCTTCGGACATCCCCTTGACGACGACTTCGGGATGCTCGAGGAGTGAGCCGAACCCATCTTCGGCGCCCGCGCCGCGCAGTGGCTCTCGGCCAAGCGCCTTGCTTCCCGCGTCGATCACCGCCTGTCCCGGAACCGCCGTGCTCACGACGGTGGCCAGCACCGTGAGTGCGCATTCGCTCCAATCACACGTGCCGATCTCTGCGGTCGTTCGATCGTTGAAGATGTACGTGCCCGGCCGGAACTCGGTCACCCCGGACAGCTCGTGCGTTCGCCACATCGTTGGTGTCGAGCCGCCGCTCACGGCGGTTACCGCGAGGCCAGCCTGCTCGAAGCGCGCGAGCGCATCGCTCACGCCCGTTCGCAAGGCGTCCAGCTTCGCGTCTTGCGATGCGGCTGGCTCGCGGATGTTCCCGGGATAGAACGCGATTCCTGCAAACTGCAGCGGCGCGGCCGCCCTGACGCGGCGCGCGAGCGCGATCGCGTCGTCGACAACGGGAAGTCCAACGCGATGCATGCCGAGATCGAGCTCGACATACACACCGATCTCGCGATCGGCGGCGCGGGCCGCCGCCGCGAGATCGTCTGTGGCCGTCACCGAATCGAGCGCCACGGTGAGCCGCACGTGATCGGGCAAAGCAGCGATGCGCCGCGCGCGTAACGCGCCGACCGGCGGATAGGCGAGGAGAATGTCGTCCGCGACCTCGCTCATGACTTCCGCCTCGTACGGCGTCGCGCAGGTGAGTCCTACAGCACCTCGTTTGAGCTGCTCGGCGGCGAGGCGTGGCGACTTGTGCGTCTTGATGTGCGGACGGAGCGCCAAGTTATGGCTCGCTGCATAACGAGCGGCGCGATCGAGATTGCGCTCGAGTCGGTCGAGGTCCACGATCGGTAGCGGCGTCTCGAGCTCGGGAAAGAGGTCGGTCACGGGAGCAGAGGTGAGGGCGTGGCGGTGGGACTATGTTTGTCGGAGATTCTCACACTTCATCCTACCTTCTTCAACACGAGCGTGCACGATGGCCAATGCGACGACTACAAGCCCCCGCTCCTGGCAGCCGGCCTTCCTCCCGGCCGATGTGCCGAAGCCAGTGGGTGCCTATTCGCCAGCCGTTCGCGCCGGAGACTTCGTATTCATTTCCGGTCAGGTGCCCCGCGATCCGCGCACCGGCGCTTTGCCCGGCGACGACATCGAGAGCCAGGTGCGCCAGACGCTCGCGAATGTGAAGGGTGCTCTCGCCGCGGCAGGCGCCACGCTAGATGATGTCGTCTCGACGACAGTTTATCTCGCCGATGTCGATGACTGGGGCAAGTTCAACGACATTTATAGAGAGACGTTCCGGCCGCCTTACCCCACACGCACGGCAATCGGCGCGAATCTGCGAGGAATTCTGATCGAGATCAGCGCCGTGGCCCATCTCAGGCGTTGAGCGCTCACAGACAATCATCTTCCCGTCCACCCCAACGGAGTCCACAGCATGCGCTGGACGCTGGCGGCAGTTGCCGCTCTCACCGCTCCGCTCGCCCTAAGTGCCCAGCAAGCGACGAAGCGCGCCTTTGCGCTCTCCGACTGGTACAAGCTCTCGACACTCAGCGGGCCGGCCATCTCGCCCGACGGTGGACGCGTCGCGTTCACGGTGCAGTCGATCAATGAGCGCGAGAACAAGTATCATCGTGAAGTCTGGGTCGTAGCGACGAGCGGCGGCGACGCCGTTCGCTTCACGTCGCCGAGTACCGAAAGCAGCAATCCCCGGTGGTCGCCGGACGGGAGATATTTGCTCTTCACGTCGACGCGCTCCGGCGGACATGGGACGACGTGGATGCTCCGCATGGACCAACCGGGCGGCGAGGCCTTTCAGCAGGAGAGCTTTCCACGCGGGACATCGGTCACGAGCGACGGACACCTCGCCGTGTGGAGCGAAGCGGATTCCGTACCGGCCGACAGCGCGAAACGGCAAGACGATCCGTACGGCAAAATGCAGGTGATGGCGCGGCCGCCCTACGGCGCCATCACGAAGCCGCTCGATCCGGCGCGCTTCGATGGACGGCATGTGTACGACATGCGCTACAAGTCGAACGATCAGGGCTTTCTTGCCGGTCCTCGTGAGGCACGCCGCTGGCGCCCGGTGCAGATCTGGGCGCAATCGTTCGACGACTCACCCAAACGCCGAATTACCGACACACGCTACTCGCACCGCGGCGCTGTCGTTTCGCCGGATGGCGAATGGGTCGCGTTCGTTGCCGATGCACGGCTGCGACCGGACTCCGTCGTCGAAATGGAACGCGATTCGATCGCGCAGCTCCCGTACGAGAGGAAGCGTGACGACGTCGATCGGAACGATGTCGACATGTTCGTCGTTCCGATAGCCGGTGGAACGCCGCGAAGGGTCGCGACGTGGATGGGCGTGGAGTCGGATCTCGTCTGGTCACCCGACAGCAAGCGCATCGCATTCGTCGGACGCCCCGGACGGACGAAGAGCGCTCGCGTGTATGTCGTGTCATCGTTAGGTGGAACACCGGAGAACATCCTCGGCGCCTTCCGCAACGAGCCGGAAAACATCGATTGGCTTGCCGATGGCAGCATCGCGATGACGACGTCGGTCGGCGGCAGCAGCGCCGTGTTTCGCGTCGATCCGGCGACGAAGAAGATGACTCCGGTTCTCGGCGGTCGTCGGCGCATCAACGGAGCGAGCTTCGACGTCGCGGGCAAGAGAGTCGCGTTCGTCGCGACGGATCTGACGCACCCCACCGAGCTCTTCGTCGCCAACGCCGATGGAAGCAATGAGAAGAAACTCACGCACTTCAACGACAAGATCGATTCCGAGGTCGCGTGGTCGGATGCGGAGCGCTTCACCTACCCGTCCGTTGGGGGCCTCGAGATCGAAGGCTGGCTGATGAAGCCGTACGGGTATCAGCCCGGAAAAAAGTATCCGCTCGTTCTGTACATTCACGGCGGCCCGCACTCGGCATACGGCGAGAACTGGTTCGACGAATTTCAGAATCTCGCGGCCACGGGCATGTTCGTGCTGTTCACCAATCCGCGCGGCTCGAGCGGCTACGGTGCCGACTTCACCTACAGCACGCGCGGCCGTTGGGGCGCGGAAGATTACCAAGATCTAATGAAAGCGGTGGACATCGCTGCGAAGCGGCCCGATGTGGACTCGACGCGCATGGGCGTCACGGGCGGCTCATACGGCGGTTTCATGACGGCGTGGGTGGAGACCAGGACGAATCGATTCAAGGCCGCCGAGGCCGATCGCATGATCAGCGAGTGGACGTACTGGTACGGCGCGTCCGACGCGCAGGGTCTGACCGAGTTCGAGTTCTACGGAAAGCCATGGGACAACTTCGCGATGTACGACTCATTGTCGCCGATTCGGCACGTGTCGAAGGTGAAGACGCCGACACTCCTCGTTCAGTCCGAAGATGATTTCCGGACGCCGATTGGCAACGCGGAGCTCTGGTTTATGGCGCTCAAGAAGCAGGGCACACCCGTCGAGTTCGTGCGCTATCCGCGTTCGACGCACGAGCTGTCTCGCTCCGGCGAGCCGTGGCTCCTCGTCGATCGACTCGGACGATTGAGACAGTGGTTCGCGTACTGGTTGATGGAGCGGCCCGCCGCGACTGCCGATCGATAGGGCGCGGCTCCTCGCATGTTTCGATCCGTCTGTCTTTGTCTCTTACTCACGGTCATCGTTGCCTGTCGACAGGGTTCGGCGGAGGACGCGCGCGGTGACGTCGCGCTCAACGACCGGTCGTACGTGCGCGCGATCGCCGCGGACACGGCGCTCACCGCCGCACAACACGCGCTCGACGCCGGTCACGCGTGGCGTGCGACACGACTGCTCGCGCCCGTCTTGCGCGATCCGGCGCGTCGAACGCCCGCCGCGCTCATGCTTGCGGCGCGAGCGGCGGCGGGTTGGGAGGGGTGGACCGAAGTCGATCGTCTTCTGAAGGGTCAGCCGTGGCTCGGAACACAGTTCGCGGGCGCGGGCTATGATCTGCTGGCGCGCAGTGCGCTGGAGCGCGGGACCGACACGGTCTCCGCGGCCGTGTACGCCGATTCCGCCGTTAGGCGCGCCACCGACACGCACGCACGCGCGACGCGGCTCGTGCTACTCGCGCGCGCACTCGACCGATTGAACCAGCGGGACAGCGCGCGCGCGACGTACGAGCGAGCGAGCCTGGAGTTGCGCGATATCAAGGATTGGCTCACCCTGCGCGCCGCGGGGGTCACCAATGACTCGGTGACGCGGACGCGATCGTTCGCGGCGATCCGCAGCGCTCCGGCCCGGGAGCGCATCGACTGGACGGACGCCCTTGCGCGCGAGCGCGCCGGCGACCTCGTTGGTGCGGCTGTCCGGTACGAGCGACTCGGCGCCATGGCGAGTGCCTTCCGTCTACGTCTTGGTCCGACGGCCGACAGCAGCACGCGCGCAGCGATCCGAGACAGTGTCGTTAGGTACCTCCGCGCAAAGGGCGGCACGGCCGACGCCCGACTGGCCGTCGACGTGCTCGACCATGCCTTTCCAGCGCTGACGCCGGACGAGGAACTGGCAGTTGCGCGAAGTGCCAACGCGGCAGGGCCGGTGGCTCGAGCGCTCGCGGGCTACGCGAAGGGTCTCGGCTCGGCGGAAGCGACGTCGAAGGACCGTCTGGATTATGGCGAGCTGCTCATCCGGGCAGGGAAGTATCACGATGCGCCCGCCGTCCTGGAACGGGTGCAGTCTCCGAGCAACCTGGCGGCCGAAGCCGCGTATCAGCGTGGGCGCGCGATGGTGTTAGGCGGCAATGGCAACGGTGCACGGACGGCCCTGCGCGCAGTGGCGGACGAGTATCGCGCCGACACGACCGGTGCTGCATCGGCACTGTATCTCCTTGGCGATCTCGCAACGGACGACAGCAAGGACGATGAAGCGGTTGGTTTTTTTCGCGCGCTGTATCGCGCGTACCCGACGAGCCCGCGTGCGGACGACGCGCGATTCCGCGTCGGTCTGATCGCGTACATCAAAGGCGACGGCCGCGCCGCCGCCGTGCAGTTCGATTCGCTCGTTAGGCTCTATCCGCGATCGAGTGAGGCCACGGCCGCCAGATACTGGAGTGGTCGCGCCTGGCTGGTGGCGGGCGACCGCACCCGCGCCGACGCGGCGTGGCGCGACGTGATTGCCCGGGAGCCGCTGTCGTACTACGCCGCGACGAGCGCGAAGCGGCTCAACCTCGCGCCGTGGTCGCCGCCGGGCGGCGGTCCGGCGGTCGATCGGTTTCTCCGTGTGCCCGCCGTCGACAGCGCGATGCGTCGCATCGTGGCGCTCGAGCAGCTCGGGATGGACACCGAGGCGCGCTTCGAGTACGACGCGCTCGAGGGCGCGGCGGCGGCGACGCCCGATCGGCTACTCGCGACAGCGGCCGCGCTCCGCGACCACGGTCAAACGTCGCGTGCGATCAAGCTCGCCTGGAAAATCATCGATGCGGGTACGCGCGACGCGCGCGCCTATCGGCTGGCGTATCCCGTGATCGATCAGTCCGAGCTTGTGCGGCAGGCGCGGGCTCGGTCGATCGAGCCGACACTCGTCGCCGCGATCATTCGGCAGGAGTCGAGCTTCAATCCGCGCGCCGTCTCCGTCGCCGGGGCGCGTGGCTTGATGCAGGTCATGCCTCCCGTCGGACAGCAGATTGCTCGCTCGTTAGGCTATCCACTCTGGGACCCCGGTCTGCTGTTCGACCCCGACGCCAATCTCGAGCTCGGGGCGACTCACCTCGCGGCGTCGATTCGTCAGTACGAGGACCTTGCGCGCGTCCTCGCGGCATACAACGCGGGCGGCTCGCGCGTGACACGCTGGGCGGCGAAGTCCGGCACCGACGATCCGGAGATCTTCGTCGAGCGCATCTCGTTCACCGAGACGCGAGATTACGTCCGCATCGTCGAACGAAACGCCGAGATTTACCGCGCGCTGTACTCGTGGTGAGAGCAAAGGGGTTAGGGGCTCGGCCATAGGGGCTAGGGAGTTCGATCCCTAGCCCCTATGCTCGAGCCCCTACCCCCGTATTCGTCTACCATCCTGGCGCTAACTGGAAGCCCCAGACCCAACTCTTTCCTGGCCGTTGGAACGGGTGGGCGAGGTACGCCTCGAAGATCATGTAGCCGAGGAAGTTCACGCGCGCAGTGACGCCCGTGCTGAACACGGGAATGCGGTCCGTGCAGACGATGCCGAAGTTCGTTTGCGTCGACACCGGCTGATTCTGACAGTTGGTCGCGACACGCTGCGCGGCGTCTGCCGGATTCGTCGAGAAGCGAAAATCCGGCGCCTGCGTGCTCGTGTAGGCGACGCCGCCGTCGAAGAACGGCGCGATTTCGGTCGGCAGGAAGGGGAAGTTCAAGAGACCGAATTCCGAGCCGCCAAAGAGCGGAATGCGAAGCTCGGCGTTGACGACTGCCATCCGGCTGCCGAGCATGCGGTCGAAGACCGGACAGGAGCTCTGCTGACTCTGGCCAACGAGACACTCCTCCTGCGTAATCGAGCCGAAGCCATAGCCTCTGATGAGTGTCTCCTCACCGAGATACAGTGGTGAGAGGCGCGAACTCTCGGCGTCCTTTCCGTACCGGCCGTAGCTGATGCCGCGGAAGGCAAGGGTCGCCGGACGCATGAAGAAGTAGCGCCGGTAGTCCGCGAGCAACGTCTGGAAGCTGATGTTGCCGATCGTCGGTGAATACGAGAGCCGGTACCGTTGTCCCGCGACGGGAGATGTGTAGGCAGCAAAGGAGTTGTCGCCGACAAAAGCGATCTCCGGTTGTGCGTAGTAGATCGCGGGCGGCGTCGGAATGTTCGTGCGTTGTTCGTCCAGGACCTGTGAAAACGACGGGTCCGTCACCAATCGATCGAGCTCCGCCTGAAAGCCGAGTCGTGTCGCCGAAACATTGAACTCGACGCGCCTGGTCTGGTCGAAGGGATACTGCGAGAAGAGCGACGCCTGATCGATGTAGATGCGTTCGAGCACCTGGTCGATCGCGCACAGGCAGTTCACCCCTCCGACCGTCGCGGTATCGTAGAAGATACCGCCGGTGAGATACGGCACGTGCTCGAGTCCCGCGCCGTAGTTCCACCTGTTTCGCAAGTTTGTATAGTAGACGGCGCCGCCGATGTCGCGGACGGTCCCGTTGGCCTGAATCGCGGTCGCGATCGTCTGATCGCTCAACTGATCGCCGAAGAACGCCGAGACGCCGCCGGCAACACCGGTTCCGAATGGCCCGCCCGCGACGACGCCCACCGACGGCTGACCGAGCGCGTCGAGCGAGAACGACGCCTTGTAGGGCGTCACCTTGAAATCGCCTCCGGAGGGCAGGCCATCGACCGGATCGGCGAGGTACGTCATGACGAGACTGCGCGTCACATCGCCCGGCGGGAGCTGGCTGCCTAACGCCACCTGTGCGCCGTCGGTCAACACGGCCGGCTCGCCCTGCGCCTGATCCGGCTCGAGCGCGCGGATCGTGAAGCCCTGTCCCTCGAACACCGTGAACAGCACCCGGCCGGTTTTCTGCGCGACCGTGAGCGTCGGCGAGATCGACGTGATGCCGCTGATACCCGTCGCGACGTTCGTTAGGCGATGTACGTCGTTCGTCGCGAGATTGAGGCGATAGATGTTCGGAATGCCGTCCGGATCGGAGACGAAGTATAGCTCGCGGCCGTCCGGCGTCCACTGCGGATTGATATTATGAGCTGCGTGTGGGAACGGTGAGTAAACGGTAATCCGGCCCGTGGCAACTTCCATCGTTGCGATCTGGAGCGGTGAGAACTTCATCGTGTTGAAGTCCGTCTCCGGGCCGCGATCGGTTGCGAACGCGAGCATCTTGCCGTCCGGCGACCACGCCGGCTGGATGTCCGCGTTGCGGTCGTTGGTGAGCTGCTTCACCTGCTCCGATTGCAGATCGAGCAGGAACAGGTCGCCGATCCCGCCATGCTGCCCGGAGATCGCGAGCGTCCTGCCGTCGGGTGACCACGACACGTGACTCATCGCGCCCACGCCCGGGATCTTGATGCGCCGCTCGACGCGTGTCGAGCGCGTGTCGAGAATCGCGATCTCGTTGTTGCCGTTCGAGAACACGATGAACGCGAACTTGCTCGCGTCCGGCGACCAGTCGCCTGACGAGTTGATGAAGCTGATCGCGTCGAAGTGCGGATCGCTCTCCGGACCGCCGAGCTTCTTGATGAGCTTCCCGGTGTGCGCGTCGGCGATGTAGATGTCGGTCGTGAAGAGATTGCGCTGCGTCACGAACGCGAGGTAGTTGCCATCGGGACTCACGGACGGCGACACGTTCTGCTGCTCGCTCAGCTTCTTGCCCAGACCGATGATCGTCTTGCCCTCGGAATCCGGCTTGGTCCGTCCGGCGATTTGGGGCAGATACATCGCGCGGTTCGCCGCTGCCCACTCCTTCGAGAGTGAGTCGTCGTTGATGCCGAGCACGCGCACGAGCGCGGCGTCCCAGCCGACCCGCAGCGACGTGCGATATACGTCGACGATCGCGCGATCCCCCCACTTGCCGCCGACGTACGCCCAGAGCGCCTGGCCGTAGCGATATGGGAAGAAGCGGGGATCGGTGGTGAGCTGTTTGACCGTCGGGAACTTGTTCCGCATGACCGCGTCGCGCATCCACATCGCGGTGAGCGGATCCTGACGGCCGAGGGAGAAATACTCGGCCATGCCCTCGATGAGCCACCCGGGTAGTGCGTTGAGTCGCTGGAGTCCGCCGCCCGGAGCGCCTTCAGCAATGTTGTACTGAAAGACGTGCACCAACTCGTGGCCCAGCACGTGGTCGTTGTCGGAATAGATGCCGGTAAACGGCATGATCACGCGGGTGCGCAATCCTTCCGTCACACCGCCCGTCTCTTCGCCAAGCTGCTCGCCAATGACGTTCGTCTGCTCGAAATCCGGATGGTCGGCGTAGAAGATCAGCGACTTGCGATCGAACGCGTGACGGAAGGTGTCCGAATGTCGCGTGTACCAGCGCTCGGCCATGCGCCCCGCGTCCCGTACGATCAGCGACTCGGACGGATAGAAGAAATTGTCGAAGTGATCGGAGCGGAGGATTTTCCAGGCGAAACTCTCGTACTGG
This sequence comes from Gemmatimonadaceae bacterium, assembly GCA_036496605.1. Taxonomy (NCBI): domain Bacteria; kingdom Pseudomonadati; phylum Gemmatimonadota; class Gemmatimonadia; order Gemmatimonadales; family Gemmatimonadaceae; species Gemmatimonadaceae bacterium. The sequence continues at coordinate 71,702 of DASXKV010000051.1, forward strand.
ACCTTGTTCCGCCCGAAGTACTGCGCTGTTGCACGTGAGATCGGCGCAGTGATGAGTGAGAGCAAAGCGAGGAGCGGTATATGGCGGGCCACCCAACGCACGCGATGCGAAAGCATTTCGAGTCCTCGCGGACGAGCCGCAGCTAAAAGAGGTGCCAGGACGCGGGCCAATCCTGCGTGCCCGCATCCCGACGCGCTTATGCAGGCGGGCAAGTGACGTGCCTCATAGGCTTTCGATCTGAGCTCGCCTGTCTATGAAGACACGTCCCCAATGCCTGACCCTTACGCCAGACGCGGTATCTCAAAGCGAGTACAACAATGCTGCTTCTCAAGGGTAGTCGTCACACTTGCCCCCCGTAAACCCTCTTACGTGATAAGGAGTTCACTAAGGGACATATGGGTGTCCGAAGTCTGTAAGCGGACACCCTGCACCGTCAGCCGACGGTGCCGCCTGCCCCGGCTAGATCGTCTTCTGAGAGTTACTCCCTCAAGGAGCGATCAGTGTGACCAGCGCGCTACGACTCGCCGAACCGTTCATCGCCCCGCGAGACGTCGAGATCTCAGTCGTGATGCCGTGCCTCAATGAGGCGGACACGATTGGCACTTGCGTTCGCAAGGCCATGGACACGCTGCGCAGTCACCGGATCTCGGGCGAGGTGATTGTCGCGGACAATGGTTCGACCGACGGCTCGCCAGCGATCGCTACGCAGCTCGGGGCTCGCGTCGTCAGCGTTCGTGAAAAAGGTTACGGCGCGGCGCTCATGGGCGGGATCGCTGCCGCGCGCGGCCGATACATCCTCATGGGCGACGCGGACGATAGCTATGACTTCCGCGAAATCCCGCGTTTCCTCGAAAAGCTGCGCGAAGGCTACGACCTTGCCCAGGGATGTCGCCTTCCGTCTGGGGGTGGAACACTGCTTCCAGGCGCGATGCCGTTCCTCCACCGCTGGTGGGGCAATCCGATGTTCTCCTGGCTCGCCCGCGGTTGGTTCAACGCGCCGGTGAGCGACGTGTACTGCGGCCTGCGCGGCTTTACCCGCGCCCACTACGAACGCCTCGCACAACGCTGCACCGGGATGGAGTTCGCTACCGAGATGATCATCAAGACCAGTCTTCTCGGGGCGCGCGTGGCAGAGGTCCCGATCACGCTCCATCCCGATGGACGCAAGGCGCACGCGCCACATCTGCGGACCTTTCGCGATGGCTGGCGGACGTTGCGCTTCTTCATGCTCTACAGTCCGCGCTGGCTCTTTCTCATCCCCGGCGCGCTCCTCCTGCTCCTCGGCGCGATCGGCTATGGCATCGCCATGCCAGGACTGCAGATCGGCCGAATCACCTTCGACGTGCACACGCTCCTGTTCGCCAGCCTCAGCGTCATCGGTGGTTATCAGTCGATCGTCTTTGCGTTGCTCACGAAAGTGTTCGCGATCAGCGAAGGATTGCTTCCCGCGGATCCACGCCTAACGAAATGGAGTCGCTCTGCCTCGCTCGAGCGAGGCCTGCTCGTCGGCGCGGTGACGATGCTCGCGGGACTCGCGCTCCTCGGCGGATCGGTTGCGCAGTGGTGGGCCGTCGACTTCGGACATCTGAGCTACGGCCACACGATGCGCTGGGCCATTCCCGGCGTGACGCTCACGACGCTCGGCTTCCAGACCATTCTCTTCAGTTTCTTTCTGAGCGTACTGGGCCTGCGACGGGGTCATGCTCTGGATACCTGAGCTGATTCTCGCCGCATTCGCGGTGTTCCTTGTTCGGCGACTACGACAGAACGCAACCGAATGGGAGTCCACGAACCGCGTGCTTGCTGGCCGAGCGCCGCTCGTTGCCGCGGCGCTGCTGTCGGCAGCGGTGACGTGGACGGTGTGGCGGTCGCTGAACGACGTCGGCACGGTACACGACGAAGTCTCCTACTTGCTGCAGGCGCAGATCTTCGCACACGGAAAGTGGACCGAGCCCGCCGCCCCGATTCCGGCGTTCTTCGAGCAATTTCACGTCTTCACCGATCCCGTCATCGCGTCCAAGTATCCGCCGGGACACAGCCTGCTGCTCGTTCCAGGCATCTGGCTCGGATTGCCCGGTCTCGTTCCGCTGCTTCTCGTGGCGGCCTGCGGAGCACTCATCTTCGCGCTGGCGCGACGGGTCTCGAATTCCTGGGTCGCGCTGCTCACGTTCTGCCTCTGGCTCCTCGGACGCACGGAGCTGCGCTTCCACAGCTCTTACTTCTCCGAGAACACGACGACTCTCTGTTGGTTGCTCGGCTTCTGGGCGCTTCTGGAATTCCGTGAGCGTCGTGAGGCGCGCTGGCTTGCGCTGGTCACGGCCTGCGTCGCGTGGGGCGGGATCACTCGACCCCTAACGATGGTCGCCTACGCCATTCCAACCGGCCTCGTCGTAATCTGGACCCTGACCCGTTACCGCGCCTGGCACTGGCGCACGATCGCGCCCGCGGCGGCGATCGGTGCGGCCATCGTTGGGATTGTATTCGTCAGCAATGCGAAGGTGACTGGCAGCTGGCGCTCGATGCCGTGGAATGTCTGGTCGCGCGAGTATATGCCGTGGGACGTGCCTGGCTTCGGCCTGGATACGACGCCACCTCGCCGTGAGCTCTCGCCAGTGATGTCGCGATTTGCGCAGCAGTTCGGGGGGTTACACAAAAATTATACAATTGCGAATCTCCCTTCACAGACCTGGGCACGTCTCTCGGAGATCAGCGAGAGTAGTCTCGGAACCTGGCGCCGGCCGGATGTGCGGACACTACTCGCGCCATTCGCGATCATCGGACTGATACTGCTCGCGGTAGGTCGTCCGATTCGTGAGGGGCCGTACGCGCTGGCGTGCGCCGTTGCGCTCTTCGTTTCCTACTTGAGCTACGCGCACCCGCCGCCGTGGACGCTGTACTATCTCGAGTCGTCCTGGCTACTGCCCTTTGCCGCCTCGCTGGGGCTGTGGATGGTTACGACGATGATCGTCCAGCGCGTGCGCGCGCCGAGTGCAGCGTTGCTGCATGAAGTGCAGCGTCTGCCGACGTTCGCGACTGCCGCGCTGGTTGGCGCTCTCCTCTGGTTCGCGATTCCTCGCATCAATGGCGCGCGCCAATTCGCCGACCTCAGTCACAATACGCTTCGTAGCTGGCGTAACTTCGTCAATTCGGCGATCCCCGATCGGCGAGCGATTCTTTTCGTGCGGTACGCTCCGTGGCACTATGTGCACGAGAGTCTCGTCGCGAACGATCCCGATCTCGCGAGTGCGCGCCTGTGGATCGTGTACGATCGCGGCGCGGAGGATGCGAAGCTGGCCGCGCTGGCGCCCGATCGCGCGACGTATCTGTTCGACGAGAAGACACGCGCGCTCTCGCGACTCGGCAGCTCCCTCGCGCGTCGTTAGGGCTACCTGCAACAACTACCTCGCGCGTTCCGCTCGTTGCGACACCGGTTGACACACGATGCCGAAGTCTTCACCGACGTCGATCGCTCGCACTGGTTCGATCGCATCGAGGAGCTTCGCGAGCGCGAAGCGGCCAGCCGCCGGCGCCGCGCCTCCGGCAAGAAAGGCGAACGTCCCAACTTCGAAGGCGACCGTTCCAACTTCGAAGGCAACCGCGGCAGAAACCTCGGCGCCGCCGCCGTCTAGGCAGCATCACCTGCCAAATCGTGAGGCGCCCGTGACGACTCGTCAGGCGACCATGACAAAAGCGTCGGCGCCGGCAGCAACTTCGATGGCGATGCGCGCAAAACCGAGGGCGCCCTTTGCTCAGAGCGAGTGCACCGCGGCAATGTATGACACGACCGCGGCAGTGTACGACACGACGGCGGCAATATACGACACGACCGCGGCATTATATGACACGACCGCGGCATTATATGACACGACCGCGGCAATACATGACAGGACCGCGGCAATGTATGGCACGACCGCGACAACGTTGGCAGTCACCCTGATTTGTTGGCAGGCGACGCCAGCATTTCGCAACACGACCGTGATTTCACACGACACGACCGTGATTTCACACGACACGACCGTGACTTCACCCGACACGACTGCGGCTTCCCTCGACACGAACGCGGCTTGCCCCGACATGACCGGGCGATGTCGCTGTCAGGAAGAAGGATACGTGCAGTCAGTCGTAGTCGCCGCGCCGGCGATCGCGCTTTCGCTCGCCACGCTGGCGCTTCTCGGATAGACGTCGCTCACGTGAGGCGCCGGTTGGACGCGTCGGGCGGCGCTTCTTCGGGACAATGAGCGCCTTCCTAACGATCTCCGCGAGTCGCTCCGCGGCGGCGTCGCGATTCTGAGACTGGCTTCGGCGGTCGCTGGCGACGACGCGCACCATGCCTTCCGCGTCGAGACGCGACGCGAGCTTCGCGAGCAGGCGAGAGCGGACGTCGTCCGTCACCGCCGTCGAGCGCGTGAGATCCCATAACAGCTCGACTCGCGTCGACGACGTGTTGACGTGCTGGCCGCCGGGCCCACCCGCTCGCGACGCGCGAAAGCTCAGCTCCGCCTGCGGGATTGTGAGCGCCGACGAGACGACGATGTCGTCGTCGCTCATGTGGCAGGCGGTGGCGGCGCCGATGAAGGCGCACTCGCCGGACGCGGCGAGCTCGCGGGCGTCCGGCGCCGGCCGCGATCGTCGACCCTAACGACGCGCACCGCGGCGACGCGACGGCCATCCATCGCCACCACTTCCAGCTCGCCCCCGGGAAAACCAGCGCGATCGCCGATCCGCGGCACGCGCCCGAGTCGCGCGAACGTGTAGCCACCGAGGGTGGTCCAGTCGCCGTCGGGAATGGGCAAGCGATAATCGCTGCGGACGTCCACGAGCGACATCGATCCTGCCAGCTCGAGCACGCCGTTCGCCTCGATGGCTTCGCGCACGGCAAAGTCGTACTCGTCGTTGATGTCGCCGATCACTTCCTCGACGAGATCTTCGAGCGTGACGATGCCGGCGGTTCCGCCATACTCGTCGAGAACGACCGCCATGTGCGCGCGCGTCCGCCTCAGATCGTCGAGCACGCGCACCGCCGGACGGTTGTCGGGGACATACAGTGGCTTACGAATCAGCGTGCGCAGATCGAACGACGCGCCCTTCTCCTTGAGCCACAGATCTTTTGCGACGAGCACTCCGACGACATCGTCGAGCGTTTCCTGATAGACGGGATAGCGCGAGTAGCGCTCCGATCGCATGAATTGCAATACGTCGTTTTCGCTGGCGTCGACCGGAATCGCGACGATATCGGTGCGGGGACGCATCACGTCCCGTGCGCGCTTCTCGTGAAAATCGAAGACGCCGGCGAGCATGAGGCTGTCGGACTCGTCGAGCGCCCCATGCGCGCGCGACTGCATAACGAGTAGGCGCAGTTCTTCCGGCGAGTGCACGCGCTCGAGGGAACGCGACGACCGCACGCCGAAAAGCCGCAGCACGCCGTTCGCGGCGCCATTGAGGACCGTAATGAACGGCGACAGCAATACCGAAAAGCCGATGAGTGGGCGCACGACGAGCGCGCTCGTTCGCTCCGGCCTCACGAGCGCAAGCCCTTTCGGCGTCAGTTGGCCCAGCACGATATGCAGGAACGCGATCAGGACGAATGCGATGGCTGCGGCCGCTGTCGTGTGCACCGCGGCGGCGGGCATGGACCAGCCGAGTCGGGCGAGGATGCCGTCGATGAGGAGGGCGATCGCGTCCTCGCCTAACCAGCCCAATGCGAGAGACGCGAGCGTAATACCGACCTGAGTAACCGAGATGTAGCGGTCGAGATCCTTGAGTGTTCGTTCAACGAGCTTCGCGCTCCGATCGCCAGCCGCGACGCGATTCTCCACGCGACTGCGTCGCGTGGCGACGAGCGCGAACTCGGCGGCGACGAAGAAGGCATTGGCGAAAACGAGCGCCAGGACGACAACGATTCGCGCCGTGACTCCCTCCGCATCGATCCCCGCCGCGCCATTTGGCGCGGCGGCCCTCAACGCAGCGAACACGAGGCATGGCAACGCACTAGACATCAGCGCCGCCGCGTCCGTGGAAACCAGCGCCAGCCGTGATCGTCAACAGGCATAGCAGAATGCAAGACTCCGGACGGCTCGCACCGTCTCGCACTTTGCAACAGTCGCATCCCCACCTCGTCGTCGTGACACCGCAACCCGTTCCTCTTCGAACGCCCACGCCGTCAGCGCCTGCACCCGCCGTCGCCGCCACGTCGCGCGTCCAGCACCACTCGCTGGAAGCGATGTTGGATCCACGGCGGTTGCTGCGTTGGGTGTATATGGGACGCATGTCGGTGGCCACGGCAATTTTCGCCGCGGCAGTCTTCGTTTGGACCCGCGAAGATACCGATACACACAAGCTCCTGGTCGCCTCGCTCGCCTTCGCGCTGGCGACGGGCGTCACCGTGCTCTCGGCATGGTACAGCGAAATATATCAAAAGGCGCTCCAGCCGACCTTCTTCTATCTCCAGTCGACGTTCGATCTCCTGCTCGTCACGGCGGTCGTGCACGTCACGAACGGGAGCACCTCGCAGTTTGCGGCACTGTATATCCTCATCATCGCGACGGCGAGTCTCCTCCTGCCGGTGGGTGGTGGCTTGCTCATCGCCGCGCTGGGCAACGTGTTGTACGTCGCGGACACGGTGCTGATCTCGGGTACATCGCTGGTCCCGGCAGTTTGGCTCCAACTCGGCGTGTTCGCCAGCGTGGCGTTGGGCAGCGCGTACCTCGGCGCGCAATTGCAGCGTGCCGGGGCGGGGAAGGAGCGACTCGTTGCGCAGTTGCAGGCGGCACGGCTCCAAGCCGATGAGATACTTCGCAACATCCGGAGTGGTGTCATCACCGTCGACTCCGGCGGCCGCCTACTATATGTCAATCCAACCGCCGAGCAGTTGTTAGGCGCCAATCTGCGGTCGCACATCGGCGAGCCGATTCTCGCGCGCATCGGCGCCATCGCTCCCGAGCTGTCGCAGGCGCTCGAACGTTCGGTAAAGGATCAGATCCGGACGACGCGGGCCGAGGGATTGGTCTCGACGGTGCTCCGGCGATTTCCGATCGGCGTCACCACGACATATACGGATGGCGAGGCCGGTGAGCTCGATCGGACGGCAACCGCGATCTTCCAGGACATCTCCGATCAGAAACGGATCGACGCGTTGCGTTTGCGCGCCGAGCGGCTGGAAGGGATCGCTGAGCTGAGTGCATCGCTCGCGCACGAGATCAAGAATCCACTCGCGTCGATTCGGTCGGCGGTCGAGCAGCTCGCCAGGATGCCACGCGCCGGTGACGATGAGCGTACGCTCACCGGCCTCGTCGTGCGCGAGTCCGACCGCCTCTCGCGTCTTCTCTCGGAGTTTCTCGATTTCGCGCGCGTTCGCGTCGCGCAGACACGACCCGTGGACATGGGCGACGTTGCGCGGCACGCCGCGCGTCTCGCCGAGGCGCGTCCCGAGCGAAAGGACGTAAGCATCGTGTGCGAGACGCCGGGTCGGGTCTCGCTCATTGTGGACGGTGACGACGATCTGCTGCATCGAGCGGTTTTCAATCTCGTGTTGAACGCGCTCCAGGCATCGCCCAACGGCGGAGTCGTTCACATCGACGTCACGCCAGGTTCGTTCGATCCGCTTCCTGTGGGCGTCACCTTCGACGCGGGCACGGTCGCCCTCCGCGTCCGCGATTCCGGCGCGGGGATCCCGCTCGAGATTCGCGATCGCCTCTTCGATCCCTTCTTCACCACGAAGCCCGGCGGCAGTGGCCTCGGCCTGGCCGTCGTTCAGCGCGCGATCGAAGCACATCGCGGGCTCGTCTTCGTGGATAGCGGCGGCAACGGTACGCGATTCACCATCGTTTTGCCTCGAACTCAACCCATGAGGCAAGGCGTCGTCGATACGCCGGCTGCCTCCATGCCGATCATCCGCAGCGCCTAACGTTATCGGGAGCGCCTCGTGACCGACTCATCGAACGGCAAGCCAACCGTCCTCGTGGTGGACGACGAATCGGGAATTCTCGATTCGCTCAACATCCTTCTTCGCAACGAGGGGTTCAGCCCGCTTCTCGCGCAGGGCGGCAAGCGCGGACTCGAGCACCTGCTCGCCGCCACGCCGGACATCGTACTCACCGACATTCGGATGCCGAATGTCACGGGCGTCGAAATCCTGGCTGCCGCGAAACAGCGTGATCCCGATTGCCCTGTCATTCTCATGACGGCACAGGCAACGCTGCAATCGGCAATGCAAGCAGTCAATGAAGGCGCCTTCTATTACATCCAGAAACCATTCCGCAACGACGAGCTGGTCGCGATCCTGCGCCGCGCCGCGGAGCACCGAAAGCTGCGCGTCGAGAACAAATCGCTCAAGCAAGAGATTCGTCGTCGCGAGCGCAGCGGGACGACGCGTCCCGTGGGTAGCAGCAAGAGCTGGCTCGACGTACTGCGTCTCGCCGAGACCGTGGCTCCGACGGAATCGACGGTACTCATTCAGGGTGAATCTGGTACGGGAAAAGAAGTCGTCTCCCGTTATATCCACGAGCTCTCCAACCGCGCCGAAGGAGCGTTTCTCTCGATCAACTGCGGTGCGCTCCCCGAAGGGCTGCTCGAGAGTGAGCTCTTCGGCCACGTGAAAGGATCCTTCACGGGCGCGGTGAAGGACAAGGAGGGCCTCTTCACCGCCGCCGCGATGGGCACGTTCTTCCTCGACGAGATCGGAGAGACGACTCCGGCGACGCAGATCAAGCTGCTCCGTGTCCTGCAGCATCGCGAAGTCATTCCCGTGGGTGCGACGGAAGCGATTCCGATCGATACGCGCCTCATCGCCGCAACGAACCGCGATCTGGAAGAGGAGATCAAGTCGGGAGGCTTCCGTACGGACCTGTACTATCGATTGAACGTCATTGCATTGCACCTGCCGCCGCTGCGTCAGCGCGCCGACGATATCCCCATGCTCGTTGAGCATTTTCTACATCGCATTTCTGAAACACGCAGTGAAGCGCCCAAGCAGCTTGGGCCCGGCGTGCTCGAGGCTCTGCAGGAGTACCAGTGGCCCGGCAACGTGCGCGAGCTGGAGAATGCGCTCGAACGCGCGGCGATTGTCACAATCGGAAGTGAGATCACGCTGGCTTCGTTGCCCGAACGGGTAACGCAGCGAAAGGCTGAACCACTGGTGTCGCCTCGGACACCGCTCAATCCCACCCTCGAGGCGATCGAACGCGCATACATCCTCTGGGTGCTTCAGAGCGAAGGGGGCAACAAGTCTCGCGCCGCTGAGGTGCTGGGCATCGATCCCTCGACGCTCTACCGGAAGCTCTCGCGGTACGGAGTCGAAGCCGCGTGAGTGCTGCCGCCTCTGTGGCCGTCGCTGCCACGGACGTCCGCGACGAGCCTCTTCCCCTCGCGCAAGCGCTTCGCACGTTCGCGCCGCTGCTCGCGGCGGCGCTCGTCTGTGCCGTCGCCGCTTCCATCGTCGCGCCATACCCGGTGGGAATCTTTCACGACGACGGCGTCTATCTCGTACTCGCGAAAGCCATCGCGAGCGGCAACGGGTATCGGTATCTCCACCTCCCCGGCGCGCCGATCGCGACGCACTACCCGCCCGCATATCCACTGCTGCTCGCGCTGCTCTGGACGCTCGCGCCGCGATTCCCCGGAAACCTAACGATTATCCTCCTCACGAACGCGGCACTCCTCGGTCTTGTTGCGTGGGGAAGCGCGCGCTTTCTGATCAGCCGTCTCCAATGGCCGCCTTTCGCCGCGACGGCGTTCGCTCTTGTCGGCACGCTGTCGTTGCCCCTCATCCAGCTCACGACGCTGGTGTTGTCGGAGATCACATTTCTCGCGCTGCTTTTTCTCGTCCTCACTCGCGCGGAGCGCTCCGTCGCCTCGAGAGGTACTTCGCTGCAAGACCTTCTTCTCGGCACAGCTGCCGGTAGTCTCGCGCTCGTTCGCGCGCACGGGCTCGTGCTCGTGGCCGCGCTAGCGTTCGTCCTTGCAGTGCATCGCGAGTGGCGGCGCGCTGCGCTGACGATCGCCGGCGCCGCAATCGTTCTCGCGCCGTGGCAACTCTGGGTCGCGCTTCACGAAGCGGTATTGGCGCCAACCTTGCGCGGGAGTTACGGCTCGTACACTACGTGGTTCGTGGATGGCGTCACGGGTGGAGGGCTGCCGTTTCTTGCCCATACCGTGGCCCGCAATGCCGCTGAGACGGCGGCGCTCCTCGCCGACCGATTCGCGCCGTGGCAGATGGGTATGGTGCGCCTGGTTCCGCTCACGTTCGCGCTCGTGCTGCTCGTTCTCGGCGCATTCCGACTCCGCCGGCGCGCACCGGTGACGATCGCCTTCGTCAGTGCATACGTCGCCGTCACGTTGCTCTGGCCGTACACGCCATGGCGCTTTATCTGGGGCGTGTGGCCGCTCGTGCTGCTGCTGGCCGTGGAGGGTGCTGCCGGCGTCGTACGCTGGAGCCCCGACCGACAACCGACACGAATCGTCAGGCACGCACTCCTCGCCGTACTTGCGCTGCTTTGTCTTGGCCTTACCCGCGCCGAAGTGCTCGCCTACCGCGATCGCTCGTGGGCCGCCCCAGTGCGCGACGCAACGCGGAGCATCGCGCCGGTCATGCGCTGGATTAGCCAGAATACCAATCCACACGACATCGTGGTCGCCGACGCCGAGCCACTCGTCTATCTGTTCACTCAGCGACCGGCGATGCCGCCCGTCTCTTTTACTGCCGCCGAATATGTGAAGGCACGCGACCCGGCCGCGGACGTCGCCGCGCTTGGCGAGCTCGTTAGGCAGTTCCATGTGCGGTACGTCGTGACGGTCGTTCCCACGACCATCACGGCGGCCCGCGCCATCGAGCACGCGGCCTCCCAGTCACCCCACGCCGTCGGGCTACGGGAGGTCGACGCGGTTCCCGGTGTCGCCGTCTTTGCGGTGATTCGCCCATGAGAGCCGCGAGCTCGCCCTTCCTCTCCGGATCACCTCCCTCCGCAGTGACCGACATGAGCAGATCCCGATGACCGGCGCCGTCCCCGCGATTCCGGCCACCGCGCGCCTGACCGTGACACGTGCGATACCCGCATGGCTCGTGGCCGTGCTCGTTGGTGCTCTGGTCTTTGCCGTCGGCGCAATCATTGTCGACGGACTTCCGGTCGGCGTCGCGCACGACGATGGCATGTATGTCATCCTCGGCAAAGCACTCGCGACTGGTCACGGCTATCGATGGCTGCACGTGCCCGGTGCGCCACCCGCAACGCACTTTCCGCCTGGTTATCCGGCGGTACTCGCGCTTCTCTGGTGGTTGTTCCCGGCATTTCCGGCGAACGTTGTTGTTTTCAAGCTCGCGAATGCGCTCTTCATGGGCGGCGCGGCCGCTGGTTGCTTCTGGTTCGTGCGGGCGCGCTTGGGCATGTCGGATCTTGGTGCGGCGGCATTCGCCATCGCCGCGACGCTCGGCATTCCAACGCTGACGCTCAGCGCGCTGGTGATGTCGGAGCCGCTGTTCCTCGCGCTGCTCCTTCCAACGCTTCTGCTGGCGGAGCGTGTCGTCGACGAAGACTCGAGGCGCGCGCGCGACGTCGTCGTGCTGGCGTTGCTCGTAGGGATCGCGACGCTCGTCCGCACCCACGGGATTGCCCTGATTGGCGCAGTCGCGCTCGTGCTTGCCTCGCGCCGACGCCTGCGGGACGCCGCGATCTTTGCTGCCATTGTCGTCGCCATTCTCCTCCCTTGGCAGATCTGGGTTGCGACGCATGCCGGCGTCGTGCCGACGACGATGCGCGGGAACTACGAGTCCTATGGTCCGTGGTTCGCCTCAGGCTTACGCGCGGAAGGACTTGGCCTGATCCTTCGCACCGTGCCGCGCACGAGCGCGGACATCGCGGCGATGTTCGAGGTCTTCGCCGCAGCCGGTACACCGACCGTCGTGCGCTATCTCGCATTGAGCGCGCTTGCGGTGCTGGCGGCGATCGGTGCGCGTGTGCTCTGGCGGCGCGCAGCGGTCACCACCGTGTTCCTCGTACTCTACTGCGCGATCGTGATCGTGTGGCCCTTCAATCCCCAACGCTTTCTGTGGTGCGTGTGGCCGCTCGTGATCGCGCTGCCGGTGCTCGGTGTGCGTGAGGTGATCCGCTGGCGGCCCTCCGCGCGGTACGCGAGCGCGGCACGGATGACCGCACTTGCCGCGAGCGTTCTACTCGCCTGTGGCTATGGGGTATACAACGTGCGCGGCTATCGGCATGAGTGGTGGTCGAGCATTCCGCGTCTGATCTCGCGCAACGTGCATCCACTACTGGTCTGGGTTGCAACACACACACCGCGCGACGCCGTACTCGCAACCGAAGCAGAAAGTGAGGTCTATCTCTATACGGGACGGCCGACGGTGCCGGTTGGCACGTTCACCGTCGACGAATACTTCGGTCAGCGTACGTCCGTGGAAGCCGCGGCGGTGATTCGCTCGGTCGTCTCGCACTATCGCCCGACCGCAGTGGTTGTCTCCTCTGGAGCGATGCGTGACGCCGCGCGCGAGCTGGTCCTCGGTCCGCCTCCGAATTTCGTAGTGGTCGACACCTTCCCCGATGGGGGATTGGTCCTCATTCCCAAGTCACGATGATTGAGATTGCACCTAGCTCGTCCGCGTCGGGACGAGATCCCGAAAGCGCCCTGGCGCGCGAGCGACGACGTCATCGCACCCCGCTCGATCGCGCCACACTCCGCCTGTCCGTGCTCGTTCCAGTGTATAACGAGCGCAACACGCTCGAGTTCATTCTCGACGAGATTCACGCGACGCCGTTCCAGAAAGAGATCATTGTCGTCGATGACTGCTCCACCGACGGTACGCGACAGCTGTTGCAGGAGCTGTTGGACGAGGGACGCATCGACCGGCTCCATCTACAGCCCGTCAATCGCGGCAAGGGCGCGGCGATTCGCCAGGCGTTGTCGATGAGCACCGGTGATGTCGTCATCGTTCAGGACGCCGATCTCGAATACGATCCTGCCGACTGGCGCCAGCTGCTGGAGCCCATCGTCGACGGTCGCGCCGATGCGTGTTTCGGCTCGCGCTTTCTCGGCGGACCGCATCGCGTGCTCTACTTCTGGCACTCCGTCGGCAACAAGGTGCTGACGATGTATTCGAACATGTTGTCGAACCTCAACCTCACCGACATGGAGACGTGCTACAAAGCCATGCGCGGTGATCTGGCGCGCGGCGTCATCTTGCCGAAACTGACGACGGACCGATTCGGCTTCGAGCCAGAGGTCACCGCGCGGCTCGCGCAGGCGAAGGCGCGGATCTTCGAGGTGCAGATCAGCTACAGCGGTCGCACGTATGCCGAAGGGAAGAAAATCAACTGGCGCGATGGCATCGCCGCGTTCTGGCACATCACGCGATTCCATCTTGCGCGATGAGACGTCTCGCCATCGCACTCCGCAACCCGTCGCCGCGAACGCGATGGTGGCTGCTCGCGGCAGTTCTGCTCGTCATCGTTGCGCTCTCGTCAGGCATCGGCGTCCGGAGCGGCTTCACCTACGATGACGTGTACATCATTCAGAGGAACGGCACCGTTCATACGCTCCAGGGCTGGTGGCACGTCTTCGCGCGGCCCTACTGGCCGAAGGCCTACGGCAGCGACGGCTATCGGCCGCTGACGATGCTCGCATTCACTACCGAGTGGGTCCTGGGAAACGGAGCTGCGTGGGTCTTCCACGCCGTCAACATCGCACTGTACGGCGCGATCACCATCGCGATTTTCTGGATCGCCGGAATGCTGCTGCCGTTGGCCGTCGCGTGGATCGTCGCGGCTCTTTTCGCGGTGCATCCCGTGCACGTCGAAGCCGTCGCGAACGTCGTGGGGCAGTCGGAGCTGTGGGTCGCGTTCCTGCTGCTCATCGCTGTCGGCATCTACGCGCGCCGTCGCCTAACGGGCACCGATCTTTCCATCCGCGAAGGCGCCGCCATCTGCGCGTGCTACGCGGCCGCGCTCTTCTTCAAGGAGCACGCGATCGTGCTGCCCGCGCTGGTGGTCGCGGTCGAGGCCATTCTCGTGAGCGAGCAACGTTCATTGCGTGCGCGTCTTGCGTCGGCCCGCCCGCTGCTGCTCTGGCAGACGCTGATTGCGGTGCTTTTCCTCGCCGCGCGCGACGTGGTGAAACACGGTGACATCTCCGGCTTTCAGCCGTTCATTGTCTTTCAGGCGTTGGGCCTGAGCTACGCGAACCGCGTGCTGACGATGTTGGGCGTCGTCCCCGAGTGGATCCGTCTGCTACTGTGGCCGGCGCATCTCTCCACGGAGTACGCGCCGCCGTACATCGATATCGCGCAGGGGCCGAGCCTCGTTCAACTCCCAGGGCTTCTACTCCTCGTCGGCATTCTTGGCCTCGGCGTCGTGCTGTGGAAGCAGCGCGGAGCGGCCCGTGTCGCGAGCTTCGGCGTGGCGTGGCTCTGCCTAACGCTGCTGCCCACGAGCAATTTTGTCGTGCCTGCCGGTATCATCCTGTCCGAGCGAACGCTCTTTCTGCCGAGCTTCGGCGCGATGCTCGTCATCGGAGCGATCATTCGCTGGGTGGTGAACGCCGCTGCGCGCGCGCACTCGAATGGTGCCGCGCGCAACGTACGGCTTGTCGCGATCGCAGCGCTCGCTGGCATATTGGTCGCCGGTTCCTGGCGCAGTGTCACCCGCACCATGGTTTGGCACGACAATGAACGATTGTTCACACAATCCGTCGTCGACTCCCCGCAGAGCTATCGCGCTCAGTACATGCTGGGCGCGTGGATGTTCGAGACAGGTCGCAAGAAGGAGGGAGAGCACTACTATCGTCGCGCGCTGGCACTCTTCCCGTATGATCCGTTCATGGCGTACAACCTCGCGATGCAGTACCAAACCAACGGGATGTACTCTGCCGCCATCCCGTTGTACAAATGGGCCTTCGCGATCGCTCCGCGTTTCAGGCAGGGGGAGGGGAGGCAGAATCTCGCGTTGTGTCTGGCCTATGCGAACCAGCCCGTGGAAGCGCGCGAACAGGCGTTGTTGGCCATGGAGTACGGTGGTGCGCGACTCAAGGAGCTGCGCCGCATCGTACAGTACGCTGACAGCGTCATGGGCAAGGCGCCGTCTGGCGGGGCAAGGTTGCCTAACGATAGGACAAAGAGCCCGCATCCGCGCGCCGCGATGTCCTCCTTTGACGATGGCAAAAAGCTAGGGACCTCGCAATTCGCTCGTGTGGCGAACGTCACCGGCCGCTGACCGTTCCGCCTAAGCCGTGCTGCCACGCGTTTTTAGAAAGTAATAATCACGTGGCCCATCCGTTGCCTTGCTTAGTACCGAATAAACAGCGGAGCCACGCGCTCCCATTTCGTTCACTTCCCCCGGAGAGTAGAAAAATGCTCCGCAATCGAAAGGGCTTCACGCTCATCGAGCTGCTGATCGTAGTCGTGATTATCGGCATCTTGGCGGCGATCGCGATTCCGAAGTTCGCGAACACCAAGAACAAGGCGTACGTCACGGCGATGAAGTCGGACCTGCGCAACCTCGTCACGGCTGAGGAAGCGTTCTTCTCGGATTCGACGTACTACACGACCGCGACGACGCTCGTCGCGCGTAACGGGTTCAAGAACTCGTCTGGCGTCGGCGTCCCAGGCGTGACCCCCGGGCCGGGCTACTGGTCGGCGACGGTTACGCACAGTCAGCTTTCTGGTTCAACCTGCGGTATCGGCGTCAACACCACGAGCCCGATCATCACCACGGCTGGCGACGGTGAGCCCGCCTGCTACGTGCCCTAATGCGTAGCGTGGAATGCGCAGAGCGCTGAGCGCGATGCGGAGGAAGCCCCGTGACCTAGTCACGGGGCCTTTCCTTTGTCACCCTCAACCCTCAACCCTCGACGCCTCACGTCACTCGCGGCCCAGGGAATCGTCATTGTGAGGAGCCTTCGCCGATGACATCGCCCCTCGACCGTCCTCACCGATCGCTCCAAACGGAGCTGCTGATCCGGTTCGCCATGCTGCTCGCGGCCGCGGTCATTCTTCCCGTGGCGCTACTGTCGGTTCCGCGCCGCCTGCTTGCGGTGCACGATCCCGCGATCCTCGCTGTCGTCGTCGCCGTGGACGTCGTTCTCTTCGTCGCCTGGGCGACGCTCGTTGTGCGCGACGCGATCATCCGTCCGTTGCGCGCGCTTGCAAAGGCTGCCGAAGAGATCGTCGCGGGAGACCTCGCTCGACGCATGCCGGCGACATCGGTTGTCGAACTGCACGACGTGGCATCGACAATCGATCGATTGACCGCGCGTGCGCTCGAGGACCAGACGCAGCTCGTTCGCGCCGAGAAGTTGGCCAGCATTGGCCGACTGGCGGCAAGCGTCGCGCACGAGATCGGCAATCCGCTCGGCGCGATCCTCGGCCACGTCCACCACCTCCGAGCTGGTCTTCGCGAGCGTAGTGATTCGATCGAGCTGCTGACGGCGCTCGAGCGCGAGGGCGCGCGCATCGAGCGAATCGTCCGAGGTCTGCTCGATTACGCACGCGCTCGGCCGCCGGCACCGGAACCAGTTGCCGTCGACGACGTCGTTCGTGCTTCGGTCGCGCTCCTACGCTCACAACACGCCTTCACGTCGGTCGACGTCGTCCTCGAGCTCACCGAACAGCCACTGTACGTCTCCGGCGATCGACACGATCTGGAGCAGCTCTTCGTCAATCTGCTGGTCAACGCCGTTGACGCAATGAATGGACGTGGCCAGATCGTCGTTAGGCTCGAGTGCGCGGCGCGCTTCACCCTGCGCCAGCCGGCGACGCGGCGCACCGCCGACGGTGGTGACCACATCATCGAACATCCCCCCTCGCTCCGTGCGCAGCGCTGGCTCGCCGGCCACGACGCCATCGAGATCGCCAAAATCATAGTTGCCGATTCGGGACCGGGCATTCCACGCGAGATCGCGGAGCACGTCTTCGACCCGTTTTTCACGACCAAGCCAGCCGGGAAGGGAACCGGCCTTGGCCTCGCGATCGTATCGCGAATCGTGGACAACTTTCAGGGTACGATCTGGGTGACGACCGCTCGTGAGGGTGGCGCAGCCTTTCACGTGCTGTTCCCAGTCATCGCGGCACCGGTTGCGGAAGCACCCCAGTCGCGCGGAGCTCGCCGACGTCCTACGCCGCCTGTCGGTTGGGCGCGTAAGGCACATCACTGAGCGGTCCGCGTCGAAACAATTCGGACGGCAACCAAAGGCTCATTCAGCCCGCCGCGAGGTGAGTAGCTTGGCGCCATTCACGCGAGCGAGGCAACCGGCGCGATGCGTCCAGGCACTGGCGTTCCATCTCATCATCGATTGCTCGGGTCGTCGCCGCATGCGCGCTCGCGCCGCGGTTTCACGATCATCGAGTTGCTCGTTGCGCTCGTATTGCTCGACGTCGGGCTGATCGCGCTGGTCGGCATGGTGGCGGCGAGCACACGAGACGCCGACGCATTGCGGCGCGACGTAGCCGCCCTTCGCCTGGCCTCCGTTCGGCTCGAGCGCGCTGCCAGCGTTGGCTGCGGGGCGACGGGTATCGGCGTCGCGCGCGCCGGCACGGGCGTCACCGAGTGGTACGCCGAGGTCATTGGGCCTAACGAGACACGTGTCATCGGTGACAGCGTCGTGGCCGCAACGACGCGTGGTCCGCGCGTGACCGTAGTGCGGACTGGCGCGCGATGTTAGTCCGTCCGGCCTCCGCGGGCAGATCGCGCCCGGGGTTCACTCTTGCCGAGGTGAGTATCTCGCTGGTGCTGGGTGCACTCGTGCTGAGCCTCGTATTCGCAATCGGCGGCCATCTCGACGCGCAATTGAGGAGAGAGGCCATTCGCGTCGCCGTGAGCGAGCAGCTCAGTGGGGCGGCCGAGGTTTTGCCAATCGACCTGCGCGGCCTCTCGCCGGCCAGCGGCGACATCGCGATCGGAGAAGCGCGCGACAGCTCGATCCAACTTCGCCAAACGATCGCGAACGCGCTCGTGTGCGGTGGAACTGCGTCGACGTGGATTCTCGCGCCATTTCTTGGCGCCGGGGCTAGATCGGCGGTCCCTGCCGTCGAGGACGGCGACACTGCTTGGGTTCTGCTCGACAGCGACTCCGGCGAGCAGTGGCGCGTGTTGCGTCTCAGAGCGATACGCCGGGCGTCCGACAGCTGTGCCGCCGTGACCGACGCCGATGGTGCAACCGTCTTCGACGTCACCCATCTCTGGGCAGCCGATCTGCGTGACAGTCTCGTCGCCACTCCAGGCGCAGTCCTCCGCGTCACACGCCCGCTGCGCTTCAGCTTTTATCGGGGCGGCGACGGCCGCTGGTACCTCGGCATGCGCAGTTGGAGCACTACGACTCTGCAATTCAACGGCATTCAGCCAGTCAGCGGACCGTTCGCCGCGGTCTCCGGCGATCGCGGCACGCGCTTCGTGTTTTTCGACAGCGCGGGCGAACGCATCAATTCCGGCGCTGCTGACACCCGCACGATTGCGCGGATTGAGTCCGTGCTCATTTCTGATACTGCGCCGGCGGCGATGGTCGCGCGTGAGTCGCTGACCGTTGTCGTGGCCCTGCGCAACCGCCAATGAGCGAAGACTCAGCTTGGAGTGCAGCGAGCGTTCCTGGGCAGCCCGGCGTAGCCCTCGTCTCCGTATTGTACTTCCTCGTCGTCTGCGCTCTGACGAGCGTGGCGGTACTCTTTGCGCAGCGTTTAGCCCATCGCAACGCGATTGCGACGGGGCACGGTGCCCAGCTGCTCGCCGCCGCCGAGGCGGCGGTCTATGCGACCGTGAGCAGTTGGAGCTCGGCGGAGCGAAGCCGTCAGGCGGTGGGCAGCAGCATTCGCATCATCGTGCCACCCAACGAGAACGTGATGACGACGATTCACATCACGCGCCTCACGATGCGCGTCTTTTCGATCACGGCGGAGTCGCGGCTCGTCGCAACGAACATTGCACGACGCGTCAATCTGCTGGTTCGCCTTCCGATCGAAGCCCCGCGATTGCATGGCGGGCTCGTTTCAGCCGTTGGCGTCATCGTCGGGCCGCAGGTGCGCTTCGTTCTGGATACGGGACAGTGCAGCGATTCGACATCATCAGCAGTACTTCTGTCGCCCAATGCGACGATCACGCTCGACGCGGACATTCCGCCCGGCACCGCGCCATCGGTAACGCACGATTCGCTCGCCGCGGACTCGGGCAGCTACCTGCGTATCGCGAACGCGTGGTGGAGCGAGCTCGCGAGTCGCGCGGATATTCAACTCGGTCGTGATGCGCGCGTCGCACCAGCACCGAGTATTGTCGACGGACGTTGCGTCGCGACGAACGCCAACTGGGGCGCTCCGTTGACACCGTCGTCGGCGTGCGGCACGCGCGTGCCGCTCGTATTTGCATCGGGCGATCTCACGATCGACGGTGGGGCCGGGCAAGGTGTCCTGCTGGTCGACGGACATCTCGCGATCACCGGGCCGTTCACGTTTTCCGGTCAGATTGTCGCGAGGCGCGGCATCGAGACGCTCGCTGACAACATTACGATCAGCGGGGCGGTGTACGCGTGGCGCGAGAGCAGCGATACGACCGATTCTCATGCGGCGACAAATGAGGTGATACTCACACACACGACGACGTTGCGTCGCTCACGCTGTGACGCTGAACACGGCATCGCGTCATGGCTGCAACCTCATCGCGTGCGTGAACGCGCATGGTCGGAGCTGTTTTGAGAGTGGCGACACCGTGTCAGTTCACTACAGATGCGATGTTACGCTTGGGGTCGTTGGTCGTTCTACCCGGTAGAAGTGACCCACTCGCGCGGTCAGCGTGCCCCGCTTCGGGCGTGCGTCGTGATGTGAAGGAACGGAGCAAGCGCGATGTGTCACAGCATGTTAGGCATGTGTATTAGTAAGTTTACAACATAGAAGCGCGCGGACAAACTACCCGTCCGCGTTTCCCTCCTCCCGCGACGATTGCGTGGACGTTCGGTGATCGGTCGTCGCGCTTCCAGGTCCGTACCGCTCCCATGGGACTATTCGGTCGCAAGAAGACGACGGTCGGTCTCGACATCGGCTCCGGGCTGGTGAAGGTCGCCGTCATCGACCACTCGAAACGGGAGCCCGAGCTCATCAAGGCTGCGGTCGCCCCGCTGCTCGCCGACGCGATCGTCGAAGGCGAAGTCATGGACCCTGGCATCGTTGCCGAGGCCGTGCAAACGGCGCTCGCCGCCGCGGGCGTGAAATCGAAACACGTCGTGACCGCCGTCGGCGGCCGCGATGTGATCATTAAGAAGATTCAAATCGAGCGCGTCAAGGAACAGCAGGCGCGTGAGCTCATGCGCTGGGAAGCGGAGCAGCACGTCCCGTTCGACATGGAGTCGGTCGAGCTGGATTTCCAGATTCTGGATCCGGACGGCGAGGGCCTCGAGATGAGCGTGCTCCTCGTCGCCGCCAAGCGCGAGCTGATCGAATCGAAGGTGCGCGTCCTCGGCGATGCCGGCTTGCAGCCCGCGGCCGTCGACGTCGACGCGTTTGCGCTCCACAACGCATTCGAGATCAATCATCCGGACGCACTCGGCGGTCTGGTCGCGCTGGTGAACATCGGTCACGAGGTGACGAACGTGAACATCCTCGACGAGGGTGTTCCGATTCTTACCCGCGACATTACCGTCGGTACACGCCGGTTCCGTGAAGATCTGCAGCGCGAGCGCGGCCTCGGTCCGGACGAGGCGCAAGCGCTGCTTCAGGGATACGATCGCTCGCCGCACATCGAAGCGGTGCTCGCGAGCCGCGGCGAAGAGATCGCCGTCGGCGTCGAGCGCGCGGTCGCGTTTCTCGCGTCGAATTCGCGTACGGCGCAGATCCGGGCGATGTACACCTGCGGTGGCGGATCGCGCATCCCGGGGCTCAGTGAGTTCCTCGCGAATCGCCTGCACTTGCGGGTCGAACAAGCCAATCCGCTCGCGAACCTCAAAGTGCGGGACGGCGCGCTCGACACGCTCGTGACTGACGAGATCGCGCCGCTGTTGATGCTTCCCATCGGCCTTGCCCTGCGCAAGGTCGCCTAACGAATGACCGCCGTGTCGCCGAGTCAGCGCCTCTCATGATCGAAATCAATCTCCTCCCCGGATCGGGCAAGAAGAAGTCGGGCCGCAGCGGTAGTGGCGGCGCGGCGAGGAAGATCAATTTCGGCGCGCTGCTCGCCGGGATCACGCAGAAGATTCGTGATCCGTGGCTGATCAGCGCCGTCGGCAGTGTCGTGTTGAGCGTCGCGGTCGTCGGCACGACCTATCTCTACCAGGAGCAGCGCGTCTCCTCGCTCAATGCGGCCGAGCAAGCCGCACTCGCCGATTCGTCGCGCTATGCCGCCGCGTTGAAGGAACGTCAGCGCGCGGACGCGCGTCGCGACACGCTGTTGCGCCGGATGAACCTCATCCGCGCCATCGACGAGGACCGGTTCATCTGGCCGCACGTGCTCGACGAAGTGAGCAAGGCGTTGCCTCCGTATACCTGGCTCTCCTCGCTCTCATTCATGGGAACGCCCCAGGGTTCCGTGAACGTCGCCGCCGGCGCCAAGCCGGAGACGGGAGACGAGAAGAAAGGCAAGAAAGCAAAGAAGGTCGACGTCGAGGTGCCACGCGACGAAGTGCGCATTCGAATGATCGGGCTCACTCCCGACATCCAGGCGCTCACGCGCTTCATGCGACAGCTCGAGGCGTCGCCCTTCTTCGGTGATGTGCAATTGAACAACTCGCAGCTCTCGCAGGATCAGGGAAAAGACGTGACGCAGTTCACACTCGACGTGACGTACACCCGTCCGGATACGTCGGTGATTAAGCGTATTCCTTTGACCGCGTCAGAGAAGTAACCATGGCCCTCCTTCCTACCAGGCAACGCGATCAGATTCTGCTCATCGTGATCGTGCTCTCACTGGGCGCGATTGGTGGGTATTTCATGTACATGTTCGGCGACAAGGCGCAGGAGATCGCGACGCTGGACACGCATGTCACCGCCCTCCAGACGATGAATGACAAGGTGAAGGCCGACATCAAGGCCGGCGCCTTCGATCGCGCGCGGAAGGACGCGCAGCGCTACGAACGCAATCTCGCTCTGCTGAGTCGTTTGGTGCCGTCGACGAACGAAGTCCCGGCGCTGCTCGACCAAGTCTCCACGGCGGCGCGGCGCGCCGGTCTCGAGCTTCAGGACGTCGCGCCAGCCGGACCGCAGCCAGGTGAGGAGTTCGATACCTACAAATACAAAGTCGGCGTGCTCGGCGGCTATCACGAGATCGCGCAGTTCCTCACGAATATCGCGACCCTCGATCGTATCGTCGCGCCGATGAACATCAATCTCATCGTCACCGGCGGAAAGGGCGAGAAGAAAGCGCGCTCCGGCGAATCACTGCTCGACGCGCGATTCGAGATTCAGACATACGTCGCGCACGGCGGCGTGCAGCCGGCCGCCGCAACCTCGGGCGAGACCGCGAAGCCGACGAGGCAGGGGGCTCCATGAAGAAGGTGAATGGCATTGGCGCCGTCCTCGTTCTCATCGCGGCGATCGCCTACAAGTTCAACCTCGTGTTGAGCAAGCTCGGTTCATTGCTCAAGCTCGGGGTGGTGCTGCTCGCGCTGCTGCATCTCAGCTCGCCGACGGATTCGACGGCGCTGGCCGCCAAGCCGCACGCGGCCAAGTCGCCTCGTCAGGTGGCTCAGAACGTGACGCCCAATACGAATGGTGCCGCGAAAGTCGTCGGCGCCATGGCGCCCGCCCAATCGGGCGGACCCGCGATCCTGCCGTCTGCCCCGTTAGGCGCTGGCCCGATCCAGGCCGCCCGGAACGCCGCCGCCGCGCAGAACGCGCAGCTTGCGAAAGAGACGGGTCAGGCTGTGCCGACGGCGCCCGGTGCGCGGCCGGCACCAGCGCCCGCGCAGTCGCCGGCGTCGAACCAATCGACGGTGGTGCAGCAAGGCACGGCAAAGCCCGCGACCAACACCGCCAACAATACCAACGTCGACGCGCCCGTTATGCGCGAATCATTCGATTACGCGCGCGACACGCGTCGCGATCCGTTCGTCTCGCTCATGACAACGAGCGATCTCCGGCCAACGCTCAGCGATTTACGCCTGACCGGAATTCTCTATGACTTATCGGGGCGTCGCCCCGTCGCCATCCTCCGCGACATCGCGGGTGGGCAGTGGCGCGTCACGACCGGCATGACCCTTGGCCGGATGCGCGTCACGCAGATCAAACCCAAGACCATCATCTTCACCATCGAGGAGTTCGGCTTCAATCGTCAGGATTCGCTCGTCCTCGGTGACACCACGAGAGTGAGGCACAGATGATTCGAGGCCTGACGCTGGTCACGACGTCCCTCGTCGCGCTCGGCTTGAGCGTGACTTCGGCACGTCCCGCGAGCGCCACGCCGGGTGCGGCCGGCCGCTCGATCCCTGCGGAACACGACACCCGCGGCCTCCGCGAATCCAGAACGCCGGGCACACCGGCGGTCATCTCGCTGAGTGTCGTCCCCACGACCGATCGCACCGAGATGATCATCGGCGTCGACGGACCCGTCGAGGTCGAGAACTTCGCGCTCAGCAATCCGGACAAGATCGTCATCGACATCAATGGAGCCACGTTAGGCATCCCGACGGAAGTGTACGATCGAATCGCGCGCGCTGGCATCACCAACGTGCGCTACTCGCAGTACCGGAAGAATATCGTCCGCGTCGTGCTCACTCTGGAGAGCGCGCGGCCCTATGCGGTCGTGCGCGGCAAGAACGAAGTCCGTGTCTCGGTCGAAGGGAAGAGCGATCGCCTCGAGCCATGGCACATCGGCTACGACATGCCAGCGAGCACGATCGCCGACCGCGCGGCCAAAGTCGAGGTGACGGAATCGCGCACGCCGACAGCCAAGGTGAGCGAGCCACGCCGTGAGCCGACCCTTGGTGCGTCGAAATTCACGTCGATGCAGCAACGCTCGCAGCAGCCACGCATCACGATCGCTTGGGAGAATGCCGACATTCACGACGTGCTCGCTGCCTTCGCTGCCTTCTCGGGACGTACGATCATCCCCGCGAAGGAAGTGACTGGCAACGTCACGGCCGAGATCTCGAATCAGCCGTGGGACGTCGCGATGCGCGCCATTCTGAACGCGAATGGTTTCGATGCCGTCGAAGATCAGAACGGCATCATCATCGTCGACACGTTCTCGCATCTCGTCAGCCGCCAAAACGCCGAGCCGCTCTTGACGCGGACGCTGCGCTTGAACTACGCGCGCTCCACCACCGTCGCCGAGATGGTGAAGGAGCGTCTGTCGCGCGACTGCAGCCGCGTCACCATCGGCGGCGCCGCACCGACCCCGACGCAGCCCAACGGGACGCCCGCCATTCAGTTGAATCCCAACTGCCCGATACGAGGCGCAGTCACCGCCGACTCACTCACAAACAGCATCAGCATCACCGACATCCCCACGAACCTCGACGAGCTCGAGTCGTACACCAAGAGCGTCGACCTGCGCCAGCCGCAGGTGAACATCAAAGCGAAGATCGTTCTTGTCGATCGCACGCAACTCGAGGGTCTCGGCCTGCGGTACGATCTCGGGAGTCAGGCGCAGTTCTTCAGCGACATTGTCCAGCGGACGGATTCCAGCGGCGCCACGAACACGGGCAATTCGATCGCGTTAGGCGGCAATCAGCTCGCCGCGATCGCGAATGCCGCGGCCCGCGTGCCTTCGGCGGCGCTGCAGCTCGTCTACTCGACCGCGATCGGTGGCTTCGACTTCACCTCGTTCCTCGAAGCGCTCCAGCAAGTATCGCTTCTCGACGTGCAGGCCGAGCCCAGTGCGAGTGTGCTCAACAACCGGACGGCCAACCTCACCGCGGGCACTCAGGTCCCGATTCGCGTCATCGACGCGTCGTCGGGAGGAACGGCCAACGGTGCGTTCCCGCAGGCGACGGTGCGAATTCAGGAAACGGGTGTCATCCTCACCGTGACACCGCGGGTGACGGCCAACGGCCAGATCCAGATGCGCGTGCACGTCGAGAACTCGGACGTGCAGGATCTCGGCGGCGATATCGGCGCGGTGTTCCCGCGACAGAGCGTCGACAATGAGGTCCTGGTTGGCGATGGCGAAACGGCGGTCATGGGTGGACTCACCCAGACCACGATCCGACTCGCCAAATCCGGAATCCCTCTCCTGGTCGACCTCCCGCTGATCGGGAAGCTCTTCGGAGTCACACAGCGCACGGAAGCGAAGCGCGATCTGCTGATTCTCATCACGCCTCACATCATCGACGACGGTCAGCAGCCGTCGGACCAGATCCGTCGCTAAGACGGATCCGACACGACGGCTGACCGGAGTGTACCTATGAAGCGAGTTCATCTGATACGATGCGCGGCGGTGGTTGCCGCGGTTGCGCTGGTCGCCTCGTGCGACCAGCGTACGCCATTGAATCCGTTTATCGGTGGTGGATCGGGTGGCGGAGGGGTGAAGGGTGCCCCAGTGGTGTCGATCGACACGCTGCAGCCCAGTCCCGTCAACGTCGGCGACTCGATTCTCGTTGCCGTGCACGTCGTCGAGGATTCCTCGATTGCGAGCGTGCAGCTGTTCGGCCTGACGGTCAACGGCAGCGCGGATCTGGGTACCCTGTCGATCAGCAATCGGTATAACCCAATTACCGTCGGCGGATTCCGATCGGGACTCCGCGACACGGTGATCCGGCGCTATCTGCACCCTGCCACTCCAGTCGATACGTCGCTGGACAGCCTCGTCGTCGTCGCCACGGCTACCGACAACTCGTCGAAGACCGGCGCCGACACGGCTGTGGTGCGTGTCGTCACCGGACCCAAAGTCAACTTCATCACGCCGCTGCCGACGACGCAGGTGTTCGCCGGTGGCGACATGGGCGTCACTGCCCATGCGACGCATGCCGACGGCGTGGCGAGCTTGACGATCAACGTCCAGAGCCTGGGTGCGTGGCCGACACCAGTCAATTACACGACGACTGGCAGTTTCCCGTTAGGCCCGAAAGACACCACCTGGACTGGAAGCGTCAACGTTCCGTTGAACGCGCCAGTCGGCGGGCGCCTACAGTTCACGGCGTCGGGCATCGACGTCAACGGCAAGCCCGGCTCGATCGCGTTGCTGACTCTGCTCGTGAAGGGTCAGGACACGACGCCGCCACTGGTGACTCAAGTGGTGTCGCCGCGCATCGAGCTCACCGACTCCGTGCTCGTGAACTCGTCCGGATCGAGCGCCACGGTGACGGCCGGCGTCATCGTGAAGGACAGTATCGGCGTCGAGATTCGACGCGATAGCATTGCCGTTGCAACTCCGCTCAACAACGTCTCGCAGTGGGTTCACCTGCCGCTCACGAACGCGGAGCAGGGCCGGAACCTGCGCATCAGCACATTTGCAATAGACCGGTTAGGGAGGAAGGGGTACTCCGTCTCGAATGGAACGACCGTCGCGCAGCCGACGATGGCCCGAGCCTGGACCGATACGACAGTCGTCGTGTACGGTCGCACATACCCGCTGCCGTACGGCGGCATCAATACGACCGTCGGTGACATCGCAATCGATACCGCGCACGGCAACGTGTTCGTGTCGAACATCAACAACAATCGACTCGAGATCTGGCAGGGCTCGACGAAGACCTTCGCAAGCAGCGGTATCCCGGTCGGGTCGGAGCCGTGGGGACTCGCGTTCGGCAACAGCAACGACACGCTGTACGTCGCTAACTCCGGCGGTACGAACATAAGTCGCGTGTATGTCGGCACGGGGACGAAAGCCGAAGTCCTCAGCCAGCGAATTCTCACGCGCAACACGTACGCGTTCATCGTCAGCCAGACGCAGGACATCAACACGGGAAGAATCACGCTCTCGCTGCAAGGGCCGGTCAGCTACTCCGACCGTCCGCAGTACCTCGCCGTGTCAAAGGCTGGTCGTGTGTTCTACTCCACGATGCCGACTGCGTCGGCACCCGCGGGTACGATTCGCTGGCTCGATCCAGCGCTCCCGGTGCCAGACCCTCAGCAAATCTGGCAATATGGGACGTCGACTGGTTCGGGAAGCGCGCAGTGGGTGCTCTTCAACATCGACTCCGCGTTCATCACGAAATTCACTGGGACGATCAAATCGGATCTGCTCACGGTCTACGACCATCCGTATGGCCAGCTGGCCGGCAATCTCGTGGGGCAAGATTCCGACGTCGTGAGTGCCGTCTCCAAGCTTGGTAGTACGAGCGACGCGGAGCTCATTGCGAACCTCGACATCAATTCACTCGCGCTCACCGATACCACGTTCCTCGCCGAGAGCGGCGATCACACCTGGGTGGCATTCGGCGAAGGAAACACTGGTGGCGCGGGCCGAATCATGATGGTGAACGATGCCTGCTGCGCCATGCCGGGATTCTTCTCGCCAGGCGTCGCGGTCACGGACCTCATCGACAACGCCAACGAACGAGTCTTCGGCGTCGCCGTGGACAGCACAGGCACGACCCTGGCCGCGCACGGCAATGAATCGTACTTCGCGGCGATTCAGAATCCCTTCCACCTGCGTCTGCAAGGGAAATACAACTCGTTCGACAATGGCGCCGGCGTCGCATTCCATCCGGGTGCCAACGGCAATGCGACAGTCTCGACTGATCGACTGGCATTCGCCGGGTCGCAAGATGGGCACATCGAGATCATCGACATCGCGTACTTCCTCCAGCGTGGGAGGCTCACGTTGAAGGGCAATCTGTATGGCCCACTACGCGCGAGTCGTCCGTTCCCCGGCGATCCGCCGGGAACTCTGCTCAAGCTGTTCGGTCTCTCGAGTGCCGGGCTTGTCGTCATCGATCTCACCGCCACCGATATCAAGCCGGGTCCGTAGGCGAGGGGCTAGGGTAGAGGGTAGAGGGTTGTCACCCTCTACCCTCTGCCGTTTTGAGGCGGGACTTTCTCCGCTTATAGTCCGCCACATGCTTCGCTTCACCACCGCCGGCGAATCGCACGGCCCAGCGCTCCTCGCCATTCTCGAGGGGATGCCCGCCGGTCTCTCACTCGTCGCCGACCAAGTGAACGTCGAGCTTGCGCGACGCCAGCAGGGCTATGGCCGCGGCCGACGAATGCAGATCGAGAAAGATGCTGTCGAGTTTCTCTCGGGCGTGCGCGCCGGCCAGACGATCGGTTCGCCGATCGCGATGTTGATTCACAATCGCGACTGGAAAAACTGGCAGGAGATCATGGATCCCGCGCTTCGCGATGAGGAGGTGTCACCCTCTACCCTCCACCCTCCACCTTCTATCCAACGTAAGCGGGCCGTCACACGCGTGCGCCCGGGCCACGCGGATCTTTCAGGTTTGCTGAAGTACGACCGCGAGGATGCTCGCGACATTCTCGAGCGCGCGTCGGCGCGCGAAACGACCGCGCGCGTCGCCGCCGCGGCGATATGCAAGCGGTTCCTCACCGAATTCGGCGTCTCGATCGGGAGTCACGTCATCCACCTCGGCGGCATCGATGCGAAGCGTCCCGATCCCATGCCAAACGACATCAACGCGGCGGCCGATGCATCGCCGCTGCGTACGCTCGATTCGGACGCTGAGCAGGCCATGATCGCGAAAATCGATGTCACCAAGCGCGAGGGAAACACACTCGGCGGAATTTGCGAAGTCATCTGCGATGGCCTTCCCGTCGGACTCGGATCACACGTATCGTGGGATCGGAAGCTCGACGGACGACTCGCCGGCGCACTCATGTCCATTCCCGCGGTGAAGGCCGTAGAGATCGGAATAGGCTTCGAGGCCTCGCATCGCACCGGCGCCGAGGTTCACGACGAGATCGACCCACAGCCGAAACGTCCCCTCGCTGGAAACGTACGGCGCCGCAGCAACCGCGCTGGTGGGCTCGAGGGTGGTATCACCAACGGGGAACCACTCGTCTTACATGTAGGGATGAAGCCGATCTCTACCCTCATGCGGCCCCTGGCCACCGTGGACGTCAGCACCGGTCAGCCTGCCGCCGCAGTCGCCGAGCGAAGCGACGTTACCGCCGTTCCTGCTATGGGTGTAATCGCGGAGGCAATGGCGGCCCTGGTGCTCGCTCAGGCTTTCCTCGAGAAGTTCGGTGGTGACTCCCTTGCGGAGACGAGGCGTAACTATGACGGCTACCTTTCGTACCTCCAATCCCGTATCGGCGGCTGATCCTCGGCGGCCGCATCTGGTACTGGTGGGGCTGCCCGGCGCGGGTAAATCAACGGTGGCAAAGGCGGTCGCCGAGCGACTCGCGCGTACGTTCCTCGACTTCGATCACGAGATCGAACGTCGGGAGGGTAAGACGATCGCCGAGATTTTCGGCGAGAAAGGCGAGGGTCACTTCCGGGAGCTCGAGCGCGCGCTCACCGAGGAGCTGAGCCAGATGGGCAACATGATTCTCGCACCTGGCGGCGGGTGGGTGTCCAACCCGCAGGTGGTAGCCCTCATTCGACCACCAGCGCGCCTGATCTATCTGCGCGTGAGACCAGAAACCGCGCTCAAGCGTCTGGGTGCCGAGCGGAGCAGCCGGCCGCTACTGATGCGTCCGGATCCCCTCGGCGAGATTCGCAGGTTGCTGGACTCGCGGAAGGCCGCATACGAGTCTGCCGACCATGTAATTGAGGCGGAACTTCTTAGCGTCGAAGAGGTTATCAAGAAAGTTTCGTCCCTCGCGCTGGGCACGCGGTAATAGAGTCGCTTGCGGCCGACGTGCGCTGGATTGACCATTGCCGGAGTATTTGGGCACGGTTCCCTTGCTCTGGTCGTCTATGTTTCCCCGTGCTTTTGGACCAATAACCTTTTTCGTTCCTTGAATTTTAGAGTCCTCGGTCCACACGAGCGCGGCCGCTTCGCTCCAGAAGCGTGGGGCCATTTGCTGGCGCTGAACGGCAGCGGTGCGCTGAGTGCCGCTGACCTAGAGCACATCATCGAGCGCGCGCTCGCGCAGATCGACGGTCGTATCGCGCTGGATGATTTGCGTTCTCTAATGGAAGGCGCGGGCTACGAAGATCAAACGTCGGGGGGCGACAACCAAACCGTTCATTAGTAAGGCATCACTCCGTACTCGAGACCAAGGCTGCCCAGAATGGCTGCTCGAAAAACCGGTACTAGAACCCGCACGTCGGCTCGCAAGGCGACTGGCTCCGCGTCCCGCAAGGGCACGCGAGGCCGGCACGTCGCGGCCGAAGTGCATGAGGACGAGCTTTCTCCAGCGCCGGCTGGATCTCAGTCGCTCGTCATCGTCGAATCGCCCGCCAAGGCGAAAACCATCGGCAAGTACCTTGGCCGCGGATATCGCGTTCGCGCGACCGTTGGCCACATCATGGATTTACCCGAGAAGAAGCTCGGCATCGATATCGAAAAGGGGTTTGAGCCGGAGCTCATTCCCATTCCTGGAAAGGAAAAGACGATCGCGGAGCTGAAGAGCGCCGCGAAGGATTCACGCGAAGTCTTTATCGCCACCGACCCTGATCGTGAGGGCGAAGCGATTGCCGCTCACGTTGCGTTCCAAATCAAGCCGAAGCGTGGCGCAACGAACGTACCGATCAAGCGCGTGCTCTTTCACGAAATCACGCGGGACGCGGTACGGAATGCCATCGAGCAAGCGGGGTCGATCGACGAGAAAAAAGTCGCGGCACAGCAGGCGCGTCGCGTGCTCGATCGGCTCGTCGGCTACAAGGCGAGCCCCGTTCTATGGAGGACGGTGAAGAAGGGGCTGTCTGCGGGCCGCGTGCAGACCGTGGCGCTGAGACTCATCGTCGAGCGCGAGCGCGAGATTCGCGCGTTCAAGCCGGTCGAGTACTGGACCGTCGAGGCGCTGCTCGAGAAGGACAAGCAGCAATTCACGGCCAAGCTTCATCACATCGACGGCAAGAAGGCCGAGATCCCGAACAAGGCGGAGGCAGATCGCATCCTCGGTGACCTGAAGGGCAAAAAGACTTTCACGGTCACGGATGTGAAGCGCCGCGAGCGACGCAAGAATCCGGCGGCGCCCTTCACGACGTCGACGTTACAGCAGGAGGCAGCGAAGAAGCTCTCGTTTGGGTCGAAGCGCACCATGCGCGTCGCTCAAGATCTCTACGAGGGAGTGGATCTCGGCGACGAGGGTGCGGTCGGTCTGATTACGTATATGCGAACCGACTCGACGCGCGTGGCCGAAATCGCGGCGGGACAGGCGCGCGAATACCTGCACACGCTCTTCGGTAAGGAATTCCTCGCCGCCGGCCCGCAGCTGTACGGCAAGAACAAGGGGAACGCGCAAGACGCGCACGAGAGCGTCCGGCCAACGGATCCTTCACGCCGACCGGAAACCATCAAGCGTCATCTCACGCCCGACCAGTTCAAACTTTATCAACTGGTCTGGCAGCGCTTCATGGCGTCGCAGATGGCGCCGGCGGTATTCGATACCACGACAGTCGACTTCGACATTCCGGCATCGAAGCAGCCGGACATTGGCCGTCGCAGCTATCTGTTCCGCGCCACCGGCTCGATCGTGAAGTTCCAGGGCTATCTGGTGCTCTATCGTGAGGCGCACGAGGAAGGCGAGCACAAGACGCTCGAGGACGAGCAGGCGCTGCCCGTCGTGGCCGTCGGCGAGAATGTGCCATGCAGGGGCATCACGCCAACGCAGCACTTTACCGAGCCGCCCCCGCGGTACTCGGAGGCGAGCCTGGTAAAGGAGCTGGAACAGTTAGGCATTGGCCGCCCCTCGACGTACGCATCGATCATATCCGTTCTTGCCGATCGGCGGTATGTCGAGCTGCAGCAGCGGCGTTTCTTCCCCACCGAGCTGGGTGAGACGGTGGAGAAGGTGATGGTCAAGCAGTTCCCCGACATCTTCAACGTGAGCTTTACGTCGGAGATGGAAGAAGAGCTGGACAAGATCGAGGGCGGTGAGCTCGAGTGGCAGAAGGTATTGAAGGACTTCTATAAGCCATTTGAGAAGTCACTCAACAAGGTCGACGCGGGCGCGTTGATCGCGGCCGCGCACGATCTGTCCGAGGTCGCGAACCTGCGCTGTCCGGACTGTGGCGGAAAGCTGGAGCCGCGTGGCGGCTTCTTCGGCCCGTTCCTCGCCTGCGAGAACCATCCGAAAAAGTGCAAGTACACGCGGCCACTCAAGGGCGAGCGTGCGAAGCCCGTGATGACCGAGTACAAGTGTCATCTCTGCGGCTCGCCGATGGTCATTCGGCAAGGACGCAGCGGTCAATTCCTCGGCTGCAGCACGTTCCCCAAATGCCGCGGGACGCGTTCGATGCCGACGGGTGTGTTCTGCCCGAAGGACGGGGGCGAGCTGGTCGAGCGTCGCTCACGGAAGCGCGGCACGGCGTTCTACGCGTGCTCGAACGAGAACTGCGACTTCGTCGTCTGGAACAAACCCGTCGCGGAGAAATGTCCCGAGTGCGGATATCTCGGCGCAGAAGTGAAGTTCAGCAAGGCGCGCGGCGAATACCGCAAGTGCCTCAAGTGCGGCAACGAGTGGGATGTGCCGCAAAAGGAAGATTCGGCGGAGGCGCTTGCCGGGTAGAGGGCAGAGCACAGAGGGTAGGGCGCTGAGGGTAGAGGGACTAAGGGCAGAGAGCGCGGGTCGCGAAGCCGTTCGGACCCTCCGCCCTCTGCACTCTGCCTACGGCCCTCTGGCATTCTCTACCTTCTGCCCTCTGCCCGCCGCCCTCTGCCCAGCTAGTACAGATTCACCCAGGCGCGCCCCTTCGCCGTTGTGAGTGCCGAGGAAGCCGACAGCGCCTGTTGGACCGCGCAGGACGAATACTGAATCGACGTGCTTCCGGAGAGCGTCACCGCATCACCCTCGTCGAGCGCCGCCGCCATCTCGACGCCGATAATGCCGTTGTTGCTGCCGCTCGATCGGATCGTGCCGCGCGCGATCACCACTCCGGTGAAGCTGAAGTTTCCTGATTTGGTCAAGTCGCCGTCGACCAGTAGTATGCCCTGTCCAGTACCGTTAGTGAGTGTCGCATTGCCGGTGATGTGAATGATCGGCATGTAACTCTCGCACGCCGCCGCGGGAGTGTGGCGGACGGGATCGCCCCAGTTCTGGTTTGTTTTTTGACAGACGCCGCTACTCACCGCCGGCGCCATGCCGTTGTATGTCCCGCCTCCGAGCGTGATGTTTGCCAACGCCGCAAGCGATGAATAAGTCGATCCGCCGTAATTGAAGTAGGTATTCGAATCGCCAGCTGCAACACTGGTGGTGAACGGTGGATTCCCGTTGATCGTCACGGAACCGTTGACCGTGGTCGTCGCCGTCGGCGTGATGACCGATCCCGGCACGTTGGTGAGCGATCCACTGCAAGCCCATCCAGACGGGTTGGCATCCATTCCGTTCACGTTGACGTTTCCGCTCACGCGAATGTTGCCGGCCGCCGTCACCGCGCCGAGAAAGTTGAGGGCCGGCGTGTTCAGACGGAATAACGAGCCGAATCGGCGCCGAGCACCGTATTGGAGGCTGTTGCCGCGCGTTTGCGCCTCCGACACCGCCCAGAAGAAGGGCCCGGGTAAGCGGGTCACGAACACGTTCACGGTGGCCCCGCTCACGTCGGTATAGCTCTTCGTGAGCGTGTCGCCAACGGCCATCGTCGTGTTCTTCGATTGATCCCAGTCGGTCGTTAGGCGATTGAGCCCCAACTCGGCAGCCGTTTCCGCCCGCGTCTCGTTGAGCGTGTTGGCGCCGACGCGATAGTCTTGCGTCGCCAAATACATCACGCCAGTGATCAACGTCCCGACGATCACGATTGCGCCGAGCACCATTGGTAAGGCCATTCCCGCACGGGGGCTACGCGTCATCGCGTTCATATAATCCTCCAATTGCGGAGCCCAACTCGACCCGCAGTGAATCGCGGACCTCGGTGGTGAGCCCGGCAACTTGAATTGTCCTGGTGCGCTAACCCGGCAACATACTGGTCTTCGGTGCCGGAGACGTTCGACCTAGTAGAGATTCACCCAGGCTCGACCCTTCGCCGTCGTCAGATTCGATGAGGCCGACAGAACCTGCTGGACCGCGCAGGACGAATATTGAATGTTCGTGCTTCCGCTGAGCGTCACCGCGTCACCGAGGTCGACCGCCGCGGCCATCTCCACGCCGATGACGGCGTTACTGTTGCCACTCGAGCGAATCGTACCGCGCACGATCACCACGCCGGTGAAGCTGAAGTTTCCTGATTCAGTCAGGTCGCCGTCGACGAGCAGAATTCCCTGCCCGGCACCCGTACTGAGATGCGCGTCGCCGGTGATATGAATGATCGGGAAATCGCTCTCGCACGCCGCCGCGGGAGTGTGTCGTACGGGATCGCCCCAGTTGCTCGTGTTGGTCTTCTGGCAGACGCCAGCGTTCACGACGGGACCCATGCCGTTGTACGTCCCGCTGCCGAGCGTGATGTTCGCCAACGCCGCAAGCGATGAATAACTCAAGCCGCCGTAATTGAAGTACGTGTTCGTGTCGTTAGCGGCCACATTCGTGGTGTAGGGCGGATTGCCGCTGACGGTCGCCACACCGTTGAAGGTTACAGTGGCCGTGGGACTGAGGACTGCGCCAGGCACGTTGGTGAGCGTTGTACTGCAAGCCCATCCAGACGGGTTGGCATCGTTTCCGCTCACGGTCACGTTGCCGCTCGCCTTGACATTGCCGGCCGCCGTCACCGCGCCGAGAAAGTTGAGGGCCGGCGTGTTCAGGCGGAATAACGAGCCGAATCGGCGCCGAGAACCGTACTGGAGACTGTTGCCGCGCGTTTGCGCCTCCGAGACGGCCCAGAAGAAGGGGCCCGCCAAACGGGTCACGAACACGTTCACGCTCGCGCCGCCGACGTCGGTATAGCTCACTCGGAGCGTGTCGCCGGTGACCATCGACGTGTTCTTGGATTGATCCCAGTCACTCGTTAGGCGGTTGAGTCCCAGCTCGGCCGCCGACTCGGCGCGCGCCTCGTTGAGCGTGTTCGCGCCGACGCGATACTCCTGCGTCGCGAGATACATCACGCCGGTAATCAGCGTCCCGACGATGACGATAGCGCCAAGCACCATCGGCAGCGCCATACCAGCGCGGCGGCTACGCGTCATTGCGTTCATAAAGTCCTCATTTCCAATTGCGGAGGCCGACCTCGACGCGCAGCGAATCCTGGAACGTCTGCGGCGAGCCCCCGGCAAGCTGTATGGTTCGTGTTCCTTGACCCTGCAAAAGAATGCTGATCCGGCTGACACTCGTCCTGGTCGCCGTCACGTTACCGAGGGTGTCGTAGTACGTGAAACGCACACCGGCGAGCTCCGGGTGTCCGCTGACGTACGGGCGCAGCGGCCCCGCAATCGGCTGGATCGCATTGCACACCGGCACTCGGCCCGTGATGCAGTCGTAATAGCCGAGATACCAGGAACCATCGGCCGCGTTGTACAGACTGTAGTGCACCTTCTTGAAGAATCGCACCGCCGCGCCCGTGCTCACGGTCGCGGACTGCGTCGGCGAGAGAGTAAAGTTGAAACTCGGATTGGACCCCGAAACGTCCGTCGACTTCATCAGCCCGCTCGCGGACGTGCAGCCAGGACTCGCATTCGAGAAGGCAATGCCCGTGGCCGTGATCTTGTGTAGCGATACCGTATCGTCTTTCGCCGACGTGCTGGTCGAATCCACGTAGAGCATCAGTGAATCACCGATGCTCGGCTGCCGCGACCAGACCGTGAGCGCCGAGCCTTTCGCGAGCGTGACCGCTGGAATGGCGATCTGCGAGCTCGCTCTGGTGCTCGAGCAGATGAAGGAGCTGCCGAATGTCGCTCGGAACTCGATCGACGTGTCGCTCATGGCGTAGATGTCGCCACCCTTGCCGGAAATCGAGCGGAGATCGCTCGGCATCATCACTGCTGCTTGTCTTACCTGCGTCCGCGTGAGCAGTATCTCGTTGGCGCCCGTGTAGAAGCGGTCCTGCTTGAGCAGGAAGCCGATGATCAGGCCACCCAAAAGGCCAAGCAGGACCATCGAGACCATGAGCTCGATGAGCGTGAGACCCGCGCGAGCCGGTCGGTCGGCGCGTCTCGTGGCTGGCTTCAACATGAGATGAAGCTCCTATAGATGCGCGTCTGGGTCCGACGATTGGCGACGAAGGTCACTCGAACCGTGACGTCGTCGGCACGGGCGAGGTTCACCACTGTCCACGTCTGGTTGATGCCGTTGGTCTTGGCCGAGTCCGACGTGTGCGCGGAGCACGACTGCGATCGCATACGCTCGAAACGCGCCTCGGCAAGCGAGGCCGCGAGCGATCTGTTCTTGGCGGCCGTCATTAGCGTGATGACGTTCGCCGACGTGGCAACCATCGCAAGTGCGCCCACCGAGAAGACCATCAACGCGACGAGAAGCTCGACGAGAGTCCAGCCGCGCCGCGCGCGTATTCGGTGTTGCTTGTTGGGTTCGAGCTGAGCGGGCATCGTCAGCATCCCCTTGCGCGCGTGTTGCCCAGCCCCGTTGCGCACACGGTGTCGGATTTGGATCCTTTGCTGACGATGATCTTGAGGGAGGTCGGCGTGCCGGTGATCAGGCCACGCGAGTCGAACGAGACGGTCGTGTCGGTGACGGTTGGCGCCGCCACGGTGCTGAGCGTCACGCCGAAGCGCTGCGCGAGATCGACCGTCTTCCCAAGCTGGACGTGGACACCTAACGAGTCACCAAGGACTTTTAGGGTATTGCCGCTGCGCACGAACCAGGATTGCCGGCTGCGCTGAATGGCAATGGCGCGAGCCTGAAAGAGCGTCGCGCTTACGACCCGCGTCGCGGAACTGCGCGAGTTGCCCGAGAAGGCGCCGGAAACACTCTTGCCAGTGATCGCGATAATGACGCCAGCGATCGTCATGACGACGACCAGCTCGAGGATAGTGAATGCGGCTCGGTGGTAGGCGCCCGTTCTATCGTCGTGCCGCGGTGGCAACGCGATGCCGTGAAGGGCGATCGACGTTTTGCAATCGAGCTCGGACACCGCGAAGCATCGTCGCTTCAGCATGGTGAGACCTCGCTGGAACGTTATTAGTGAAAAGAATCCTTACAGTGTGCGGCCAAACTACATTACCAGAGTCAATCCTCGTACCAATTGCCGAAACGCTTGAACTCGGAACGACATGGGCGCACATGAGCAAGTGCGTCTTTGCCTAACTGTCACGAGGACTACACGATAGCCACGTGCAGTTTTTCGTCGGGTGAAATGACCCAGCGGAAAGCACGAAATAGGCTGACGTTAGGCATCGTCTTGCGGCTCATGAACCTGCGTTCCGCGCCGCAGATTGCCTGCGATCGTGCAATCTGCTGGTAACGTGCAGATGTTTATCGTTCCGGCGCAGGAACGGCCAGACGGCGCAAGCTCTCGCGGGACGTCGTCTGCTAGGAGCGGATCGCTGCCAGCTTCAAAGCCCTCTCGAGAGCTCCCTCGAGGTAGACTGGTTCCAGCCCTCCCGCCCAGTATTCGACCGCCTTGCGATCGGGCTGTGATGTCTCCTGCTCGGTTGACAGCACGATTCCGCGGCCGCCGGCCGGAACGAATTCAATCCAGCCACTCCAAGTGCCATCGCCGCGAACGTCGGCACATGTACGCGGACGGTATTCGGTGCCGTCGCGGGCTCTTACGCGTGCGGTGTGCTCGTGAATGAGGTACGACATGTTGCCATCTCGCTGCGGTCCCTTCGCGAACCCCTCGGCTGTTCGTTCAGCATCGAGCGGGTATCACAGGATGCAATTGCAACACCTTCGCCAACGCCGCACCAAAATGTCGACAACGGGGACGACCGGGAGGGAGTGGCACCCACGGCGCGAGCGCTTCGCCTCTCATTGTTCGACTTGCTCCCTTTATGCCGAACGACAGCGAAGCGTTGATGGACAAGTCCATCAACGCTTCGCTGCGGTTAGGCGACTGCGTTATCCGACCGCGATGATGTAGCCCGAAGAGGGGCTCGGAGCCGTCGGTCGCTTGTCACATTGGGGCGGCGGTGCCGGTAGCTGCAGCAATCGGAAGTTGTTGTCGAGTGTTGGGAGCTCAATAGGAAGCATCGCCGATCCCTCCGAACCCTGAGTACGCAGCCGCGACCATATAGCCGCTGAAGTGCTTCACTCGGCGATACACCGTATTGTGGAGCGGGTCGAGCCATGCACGAAGCGTTGGATCGGCGATGGACTCGTCCACGTATCCGTCGTCACCGGCGTCGTACAGAATGCTGTACGCGCCGGACGTATGAAGCTGCCGGTCCGTGTACAAGGACAGCACAACCCAACGATATACAGTCCGCGCATCCGCCGGCACGAAACGCAACTCCGGCGAGAATTGCGCGAAGGCGTAGCCACCCTTGCTCGACCAACGTACCGTGACCTGAATCGGATGATTCACGGGCGTGCAGGGCGAATCCCACTGCGTCACTCCATAACCCGATGTCGCGGGGTCGCAGATAGACTGAGCCGGGAAGTAGATCCAGTTCGACCCAAAGGCATACGTACGGGAGACGTTCGGATCGATCGTGAGCGTTGCGACGTCATCCCCGCCATCCTGTTTCGACGACTTCGAGTCGGAGCTCGATCGCGACGCCTCAGGCTGTAGAGCTTGAACATCGAATGCCGGCCGTTCGGCGGCCGGCGGCGCGCTCGTGGCATCTGAGCACGCGCTCGCGCCCACCAGGGCCACGAGCAGGGCAGCGCTCCGCCGTACCAGCGTCGATACGTGCATGCGAAAGTCCTCGGGAATCGTGAACGTGTCATCGGCGCACGCGTACACTGCGGCGCGTCAGAACGGGCGTGCCCTGACGATCGGGCGTCCCGCGCGCCAATGGTTAGGCAAGCGCCATTCCTAATGAGAGAGTTCGTTGC
The DNA here is from genome assembly GCA_036496605.1 of Gemmatimonadaceae bacterium. Lineage (NCBI taxonomy): Bacteria > Pseudomonadati > Gemmatimonadota > Gemmatimonadia > Gemmatimonadales > Gemmatimonadaceae > Gemmatimonadaceae bacterium. The sequence continues at coordinate 110,493 of DASXKV010000051.1, forward strand.
ACGCTGCGAAAATCCGGTCATGGTGTCGAAATCGTTCGGAACGCGCTGTCCGAATGAGTGCTCGTTACGCCACTATTTTCTGGTGCGTCAGCGCACGCAATGGTTCCTGCGCTTCGCGTTTCGCGAGACTTTCTGGCGTTCTGCGATGGTCAACCTCAACGCCGGCGACGTACATTGGACTGCGATGCGGCAACCTATAGAGGTCATCGGTGGTGGGCTCGCCGGCAGCGAAGCGGCCTGGCAACTCGCCGAGCGTGGCCACGATGTGGTCATCCACGAGATGCGGCCACTTCGCCCGACGCCGGCTCACAAGACGGATCGGCTGGCGGAGCTCGTGTGCTCGAACACCTTCAAGAGCACTGAGACCACCAACGCGCACGGCCTGCTCAAGGCGGAGATGCGCATCCTTGGCTCGCTCATTCTCGAGGCGGCCGATTCGGCGCGCGTGCCCGGTGGTACAGCGCTGACCGTCGACCGCAACGTCTTCTCGCAAGCGGTACACGATCGCCTAACGGCGCACCCGCGCGTCCGAGTGACGCGGGATGAGGCGACGTCGCTCCCGGAGAGGGGCGTGGTCGCGACCGGCCCGTTGACGTCGGATTCCCTTGCGACCGCGATCGCCGCGGCGCTGGGCGTCGAGTCGCTCGCGTTCTACGACGCCATTGCGCCGATCGTTGCGGCGGACTCGATCGACGAAGCCGTCACCTTTCGGGCGTCGCGCTACGGCAAGGAGACGATGCCTAACGCGGCCGAGGATGAGAAGAGCCAGGCGGGGGCCTACATCAACTGCCCGATGACGCAGGAGCAATACGACGCCTTCCTCGACGCGCTCGTACAGGCCGATCGGGCAAGCGCCCATGACTTCGACTCGCTCCCATACTTCGAAGGCTGCATGCCGGTCGAGGAAATGGCGCGGCGCGGACGCGACACGCTTCGCTTCGGGCCGATGAAGCCTGTCGGGCTTCGAGATCCGCGGACTGGGCGTCAGGCGCATGCGGTCGTTCAACTGCGGCGAGAGGATCGTGCTGGCCGTATGTGGAATCTCGTTGGATTCCAGACTCGGCTGCGCTATCCGGAGCAGCAGCGTGTCTTTCGGATGATACCCGGTCTCGAGAACGCCGAGTTCTTGCGCTACGGCTCGATACATCGAAACTCCTACATCAATTCGCCGGCGGCGCTGTCGCCATATCTTGCGCTGCGCACGCGGGAGACGACGCTCTTCGCCGGGCAGCTGACTGGCGTCGAGGGTTATACCGAGAGCTCGGCGACTGGGCTTCTTGCCGGGATCAATCTTTCACGAATGCTCAACCGCGAGGAGCCGCGCGTGCCGCCGCCGACAACGATGCTCGGCGCGCTGTACCGGTATCTTCGCGATGCCGATCCGCGCTACTTTCAGCCGATGAATGCGAATTTCGGCCTCCTCGACGAACTGAGCACACCCGTGCGCGATAAGCGGGTGAAGCGCGAGCAGCTCGCCGAGCGCGCGCTCGCCGACATGCGGAAATGGATACATGACGAAACGCTCGTCGCCGCGCACGGCTGACACGCCGCCGCACGACTCGCCCGAGTCAGAGGCGCCTCTGCCGGGCGAGATTACGGATTTTCTCATCCATCTCGAGAAGGAGCGCGACGTTTCGCCGAACACTGTCAAGGCGTACCGCCGCGATCTGCGCGAGCTGTTCGATTTTCTCGCCCAGCACTACGGCGCCGACGCATGGACATGGCAGGGCGTCGATCGGCTTGCGATGCGAGGCTTTCTCGCGCGCCTGGCACGGCGTGGATTGAGCAAACGATCGATGACGCGCACGCTCTCGGCGGTGCGGAGCTTTTACAAATACATGCACCGGAACGAGATCGTCGATGCCAACCCCGCGCGTGCCGTCGGCGCGCCGCGACTGGAGCGCTATCTGCCAGGGTATCTGGATCGTGCGCAGATCGATCTGCTCTTCCAGACCGCGGAAGTGCGGGCGTGGGAAGGGGGCTTCGTCGATGTCCGAAACCTCGCCATCCTCGAGCTGTTCTACTCGACGGGCATGCGGCTTTCCGAGCTCCAGGGGCTCAGCCGTTCGGATCTCGATCTCGTCTCGCAGCAGGTAAAGGTGCGCGGCAAAGGACGCAAGGAGCGCATCGTTCCCATCGGCGACGCGGCCACGCTCGCTCTGCGAAACTACGAGGCCAAGCGAGACGCGCTGCTACGGTCGATCGCCCCGCGCGGCGACCGAATGGCCGTATTTCTCGCGCGCACGGGGCGTCGCATCGGGGTGCGTGCCATACAAAAGGCCGTGACCGCTTTCCTGCGAGAGATCGACGAAGAGGCTGGCCTAACGGTGCACTCGCTTCGCCACACGTTCGCGACGCATCTGCTCGACGCAGGCGCTGACCTGCGCGCGGTGCAGGAACTGCTTGGCCATGCGTCAATCTCGACGACCCAGATCTACACGCACACGTCGGTCGAGCGGCTGAAGAAGGTCTATCAGAAGGCGCACCCGCGGGCGTAGAACGCAGGCCGCCGCGAAAGGCCGCGGCCCGCGGAGTGCATTGGATTGTCGAGCACGTCGCTGCTCCATCACAATCCTCATCCCGTGCGAGTCGAGACGTTTCCCCTCATCATTGGCGTCCTCGTTGCCATGCTCGGCATCGGCATCTTGTTCGATGCATGGACGCCAGATACGGTGGTCGCGCACGAGCGCCGGCGTCGGCGACGCATCGAGCGCCACCGTAACGGCGAGGCGATGATTGGGCTCGGTGTGCTCGCGCTCGCCGCGGCGTTCATCGGACGCGACAATTGGCGTTACTCGATCCTCGTCGTGATTATCGGCGCCGCGTTCCTCGTCATCGGGACGGCGCTCAACGGACGTTACGTACGCGAGCTCTTCGTGAATCGGGGACCACTGCGGCGGCGCGAGGAAGCGGAGCAGAACAGCGAGCTAGTCACGTCTCCCCCAGTCGCTGGCGAGGTTGAGCGCCCGGTTGCGGGAGACGCGACGCGCTCCGTAGGGAGCGGTTGGCCGGCTACCGACCGTCGGAAGAAGCCTCGGGAGGGCGATCGCCAGATTCCGCGACCATCTGCACCGGACGACCCGCGCCTCAAATAACTAAGTCCTAGCCACCGCAGTATCTTCCGGTGCATGACAGACCTGCTGCCGCGGATACGTGCGACCACCATTCTGGCGGTGCGCAAGAACGGAAAGGTTGCGCTGGGTGGGGACGGCCAGGTGACCGTCGGCGAGACGGTCATGAAGTCGAACGCGCTGAAAGTCCGACCGCTGCGGAATGGAAGAATGCTTGCGGGATTCGCTGGTTCCGCGGCTGACGGAATGCGACTGTTCGAAAAATTCGAGGAAAAGCTCGAGCGGTATCCCGAGAACATGCCGCGCGCTGCCGTGGAGCTGGCGAAGGATTGGCGAAGCGATCGCGTGCTCCGGCGTCTCGAGGCCCTTCTCGTCGTGGTGGACCGCGATCACGGATTTGTGATCTCGGGAACCGGAGAGCTGATCGAGCCGGATGATGGTGTACTGGCTATCGGCTCTGGCGGTCCGTACGCTCTCGCCGCGGCAAGGGCGCTGATCGCGAACACCGATCTCGAACCGAAGCAGATCGTCGAGCGAAGCTTGCGAATCGCTGGCGAGATCTGCGTGTATACCAATACGAACGTCACGATCCTGGAAGCGTGAGGGGCTAGCCCCTTCTTTCATGCCATCTAACCGCACCGAACAAACTCTCGCTCGACTCGCCGATCTGACGCCGAAGCAGATCGCTTCGGAGCTCGATCGGTACATCGTTGGGCAGGGCGACGCGAAGAAAGCGGTCGCGATCGCCCTGCGCAATCGGTGGCGCCGGCAACGAGCGCCCGAGTCCATCCGCGAGGAGATCAGCCCGAACAACATCATCCTCATCGGCCCAACCGGGGTTGGAAAGACCGAGATCGCGCGTCGCCTCGCCAAGCTCGCGGGTGCGCCATTCATCAAGGTCGAGGCGTCGAAGTTCACCGAGGTTGGCTACGTGGGTCGCGACGTCGAAGGGATGGTGCGCGACCTCGTCGAGAGCGCCATCGACATGGTGCGCGGCGAACGCGAAGGTGAAGTCGAGGATCTGGCGAACGAGCGCGTCGACGAGCGACTCCTCGACCTGCTGCTTCCGCCGCCACCGAAGACGGTCGACGGCAGCGCACGCAAGGAGGTCACCGAGTCGAACGGGGGCGAGGAGACGGACACGTTAGGCGTATTCGTCGTGTCGGGGAGTGGCGCGGTCACGAAGGAGCGCACGGATCCGGCAACGGAGCGATATCAGCGGACGCGCGAGAAGCTCCGCCAGCTGCTCCGCGATGGACAGCTGGAGACGCGCGAGGTCGAGGTCGAAGTGCCGGCGACGGCGCCCATGTTCGACATGTTCGCGTCTCAGGGTGCTCCCGAGGGCATGGAGAACTTCACCGAGATGCTGCAGGGCATGCTCCCGAAGCGCACGAAGAAGCGCACCGTGAAGGTGAGCGAGGCGCGCCGCGTGTTGTTCGAGCAGGAGCTCGAGAGGTTGATCGATCTGGAGGATGTCACCTCCGACGCCCTCGAACGGGTCGAGAAGTTAGGCATCATCTTCCTCGACGAGATCGATAAGATTGCCGGCGAGCGGTCGCAAATGGGCGGACCCGACGTTTCACGCGAGGGTGTGCAACGCGACTTGTTGCCGATCGTGGAGGGCTCCAACGTCCAGACGAAATACGGGATGGTAAAGACCGATCACGTCCTCTTCATTGCTGCCGGGGCGTTTCACGTGTCGAAGCCGAGCGATCTCATTCCAGAGCTGCAGGGACGATTCCCGATTCGCGTCGAGCTGAAGCCACTCACCGAGAAAGACTTCGTCCGCATCATGACGGAGCCGGAGAATGCACTCACGAAGCAATACGCGGCGCTCGTCGCCGCGGATGGTGCGTCACTCGACTTCACCGACGAAGGCATTCGCGAGATCGCGCGTATAGCAGCGCAGGTGAACGAGCGGATGGAGAACATCGGCGCTCGTCGTCTGCACACCGTCATGACGACGTTGCTCGAAGAAGTCCTCTACGAGCTCCCTGACGGCACGGCGGCCCGTATCGTCGTCGATCCGGCAATGGTGCGTGAGCGGCTCAAAACGATTGCCGAAGACGAGGATCTGCGCAAATGGATTCTCTGAGCGCCTCCGACCACTCGGGTAATAAGCGAGTTGATATATAGAATACCAAACGGCTCGGCGAGTTCTCGCCGAGCCGTTTGGTCGCAGCGGGCGGCCCCTCAACCGCCACGCTGCCTGTCCCTCCCTCGATCCACTTCCTCCACTTGCTACAGCAGTTTCAGCATTGGCCGCGTCGACCGGCGTCGCACCGCGCTCGCGCGCAGGCGGGCCGAAGCCGCGGCAAAGATTCTCGCAGACGCCCGAAGCGAGGTCGTCGCTTCGGCAAGGCGGTCGCCGCTCGCGCCTAACGCGCGCAGCTGTGCCTCGAGGTCGGCGAACGCATTCGCCGAGCGTTTGGTTCGAAGTGTGAACATCGTGACCTCCTCCCGCGTCATCGCGGTGAGTCGAGTAAAAACGCGAAAGGCATCTCGCGTGAGCCGGGAACGTCGCCGCTCAGCGTGGATGCCTAGGAGGTCCTGGCGCGCTCGTGCGGTCGATCTCGCGATCGGACCGGCCATGCGCGGCTCGGTTCACCTTCGGCAACCGGACGACGTCGTCGGGCATTTCACCCTTCGACGCTCCTGGCTTTGCGGCCCCGCCTCGCGACGGGTGTGCTAGTATCGAGTGAGATGGTCTTTCAGTTTGGCCTCGTATAAAGCAACGCGCGGGCCGGGCGGCGGGCTGTTGGTAATCCGTTGATGCGGGCCCGCTTCTGCGGTGCCGTCCAGGAACGTTACAGCCATTGCTGCTTGCAGACTGCCTGACCTCTTGGATGTTGCGAGAGTCGCTAGCTTAACCGCTTCCGCGGCTCGCTCGCTCCCATTCCTCTCGCATTTGCAACTCGAAATGGAACGCGATTTTCTCCAGATCCCCGACTTTTCCCGCAACGAGATCGCGAGCCTGTTCGATCTCGCCGACAGGATGAAGGCCGGCAAGTACAAGAATCGACCGCTCGAGGGGAAGTCGCTGGCGATGATCTTCATGAAGTCATCGACGCGAACGCGCGTGTCGTTCGAGGTCGGCACGTATCAACTCGGCGGCCACGCTCTCTTTCTCTCGCCGCGCGACGTGCAGCTTGGGCGCGGCGAGCCGATCGCGGACACGGCGCGCGTGCTCTCGAGATACGTCGACGGGATCATGATTCGCACCTTCGCACACCAGGACATCGAGGAGCTGGCCAAGTACGCGTCAGTGCCGGTGATCAACGGACTCACGGACTTGGTACACCCTTGCCAGGTGCTCGCCGATCTGCTCACCGTTAGGCAACAGCTCGGCGACGTCGAGGGGTTGCGCTACGCGTGGATCGGCGACGGCAACAACATGGCGAACTCGTGGATCAACGCGGCGTATGTCCTCGGTTTCGATCTCACGCTCGCCTGTCCCGAGGGCTACGAGCCCGCGGATCACCTGCTCGCGCGCGCGCTCAAGAAGGCGAAGGTGCGCGTGGTACGCGATCCGATGGAAGCGGCGGAAGGCGCTGACGTCGTGAACACCGATGTCTGGGCGTCGATGGGACAGGAAGAGGAGCAGCGCGAGCGAGCGCGTGCGTTCGCGAACTATACCGTGAACGCGAAGCTCATGAAGAACGCGTCGAAGAAAGCAATCTTCCTGCACTGTCTTCCGGCGCATCGCGGCGAGGAGGTCAGCGCGGACGTCATCGACGGGCCGCAGAGCCGCGTCTGGGACGAGGCCGAGAACCGCCTGCACATGCAGAAGGCGATCATGGCGGCCTTGATGGGAGAAGAATCGCTCGGCTGAACCGCTCGATCGGTCAGTCGATGTTGATCGCGAATCGATCGGCACGTCCATACAGGGCGAGCGCGGCATCGGCCCAGACCTGGTGAGCGTGTACGATCCCCGCGTTCTCGTACACGAGCCCAATCCGCGCGAGTTCGCCAAGTGCGGTCGTGAGCTCGGCGCGGTTCAGGGGTGCCACATCCGCCAACGATCGCGCGGTGGCGCTCCCGCCTAACGATGCAAGGAGACGCAGGACGTCGAGGGGAGCAGCGGCCAGGCGCGCGATCCAGTCGTCGACGATTCGGGCCGTCGAGCGCGGAAGCTCGTCGACCGAGCGCGCGAACGCACAGAGCAGCGCTGGGTGTCCGCCCACGCGCGCAAAAATGTCATCGAAATCTAGGAGACAGCATCCCCGTCGCCTGCCGTCGACGAGCAGTGCGGCCTCCGTGCGGTGCAGGCAGCCGATCGCAACACGATGAAGGAGACTGGCTTCGGGAAGCGTCAGGAGCTCTGCTTCGCGCAGTGCCCGATAACCGAGCAGCCAGTGGACGCGGTGATCGGTGCTCCAGCGAAACATGGCGCGCCAAAACGGCCAGATCGCGCCGTCGACGACATGCATGTCGTCGATCAGAATCATCAACGGTCCTTCCTCGGCGATTGCCTCGAGCAACTCGATGAGCAGGTCATAAAGTACGTCGGGGGATAGCGATTCAGCTGGCAAGCCGTTAGGCGACTTCGGTGTCGCGAGCCGTTGCAGAGCCGCGAAGGCCTCTGGTACACATCCGGCAGCGCCGGGCTCATCGAGCAGCCGCGCGATCAGCTCGACGACGAGCGAGAACGGTCGGAGCGCGTGGACTGCTTGCGCGCCGACGCGAACGACGCGAACCGACTCGATCATGCGCACGCGTTCGACCTCGCGGAGCAGGCGTGTCTTTCCTATGCCGGCCGGGCCCCAGAGAACGATCGCGCCACCAAGTCCCTCGCGCGCCATCGAGACAGCGGACCAGATCCGGCGCAGCACGTCGTCGCGGCCGATCAATACCGAGCAGTCGACGTCCTTAGCCGGCGAACCACTCGCTCGTGCCTCGACGATTCGCTGCCGCAAGATCGTCGCCGGCATACTCTGCTCGTTCGCGCCGAGAAGTCCGGCGAATTCGTCGAGCGTCCGAAGCGCCGCAGCCTCATCGCTCGTTATGCATTGTGCTTCGGCCAGGCTGAGCCAGGCGTCCTCGCTCGCGTCATCGAATACCAGTGCGAGGCGAGCCAATCGCTCGACGAGAGCCCAGTCTCCTTCCGCCCTGGCAACGCCGATGGCGGTGCGCAACCAGCGCATCACCGTCGCCGTGATCACGTCGCGTACGTCATCGATGCGGTCGGCAAGTAGGGATGACGCGGTGAGGTAAAGATTCGGCAAAACAGCGCCGATGATGGGGACGTCTGCCCGCACGTCCGCGACAGACCGTGGACTCTTCGTGAGGCGCCGATAGTCGACGGCAATTTCCTCCAGCACCACCGTGACCTCGGAGCATACGAGGGGAACGCCCAGCCGCCTCAGACGGTGAAGCAGCGACCGGAAGCGGTGATTTCGATCGCGGTCGCCGACATCGGGCCAGAGCAGGGACGCCAGCTCGCGACGCGTCAACGGCGCGGGGCTGCTGGTCGCGAGCAGGAAGACCAAAGCGAATGCAATCGGCTGCTCCGGACCAATTCGCTCGTCGCCAACATGAATCTCGCTCGCGCCGAGCGTGCGAAGCTGTAGCATGGGAGCCAGCTGGTGAAGTGACGCATCACGCCGGATGAGGTGTCGGGCGCCTGACGGGACTCGATAACGTCGGCCGCATGACGCAACACCATCGGAGCGGCGAATGACGGTGCGGAACGTTGCGGCGCTGAGCGCGCTCGCTTCACTGGTCGCCAGTGCGTGCATCGCCGTGGGGCAGAGAGTGGAGGACACGGCCACTTCGTGCGTTGGCGAACGGTGGCTGTCTCCACATGAGCTGCGGACGCCTGACGGCTTCACAGTCTTCGTGGCGCATCCGTCGATCACACGGGTGCGCGGCGACGTATTCATCGCGGGCTGGCCGATCGAAACCTTCGACTCGCTCGGTGCGCGCGTCTGGCCATTAACGTCCGGCAAGCGGCAACCGTCCCTCAAGCCCGAGGAATACCCGGCGGGAGTCAGGATCGGGAAAGACCGCGGAGTGCAACTCGTGCCGTGGCCGGCTGATCTCGCATCGGGTCCTTGGATGCCAGTGGCGACGAGCGATGCCGACGGTTACGCACACGTCGTATGGGGAAGCCGCGACAGTGTGGAGATGTCGTCGCTCTTCATGGTGCGCAGCCTCTGGTATTCACGATTCGACGGGGCAACGCTGGGCCCTCCCGCGCGCCTTCTCACGACTGAAGGGTTGATCCGATGGACTACGGCGCAGGCTTCGCCGATCGTGGCTCGCGATCGTTCACTGCACCTGATGGTTGGAATCCAGGGCGAGGAACTGCGATACGTTCGCTTCGACGGTGGCGCGTGGACGGTCCGTCGTGTGGGAATCGACCCGCTTTACGTGGGCTATCCGCGACTCGCCGTGCTCAGCACGGGGCGCGTCGTGCTCCTCATCCAGGGCAATATGACGCGCCCGCCCGTTCGAGCCATCGATGGATTTTTCATAACGAGCAGCGACGACGGTGGTAGGAACTGGTCGCCACCCGCCCCGATCTCTCGTGTCGAAGACGGCCCTGACTTCGATGGTCGACTGCTGGTCGACGACAAGGATGTGGTGTACGCGTTCTGGTACCAGCAGACCGACGCGTCCGGGAAACCGGCACAGGGTGTGTCGTTAGGCGGGAGCCCGGGACGCATCTATGCGACGCAGTCGTTCGATCGAGGTGCGACGTGGCGGCGGGCGATGCCGACGTCGCTGATCGCGAACGCGGATGAGTTGCAGGTATTGCTGCGGCCCGACCACTCGGTGTTGTCGGTCCTGGCAGATGGAGATGGCAAGCGCATGCTCGCCAGCACATGGTCAAATGGTTGGAGCGACTTCGCGATCATCGACGCGAAGCTCAGCCCGTACAACCCAGCACTCGGAACGGACGATGCGCAGCGTCCGCTCCTCACCTGGGGCATTCGGCGCGAACCCAGCTGGGTCGGCACGATGACGACAAGCCTTGTCCCGTGTCACTGAGCTGGGCGCGCGCCGTCGCCCCTCTCTCCTCGCACCGTTAACGCGTCCGGGGCGTTCCGCGGTCGAGGCACACCTAACGACGCGCGCGATGGCGCGCGAACAGGAGGAATCATACGATGCACGAAAGATCATCGACGGCTTTCCGGGCCGCCGTCCTGCTCACGCTGGCTGTCGCGGCGTGCAACGACGCGCCACTCGCACCTCGCGGCCGAACGCCGCAACCGAAGTCGGAAGCGTCTCTGCGGCAAGGCAACACGCAGACCTTCAGTGGACGCCAGGCGGATTCGGTGATGCGGGTGTTCGACGTCGCTTGGGCACGCAGCCACCCGGAGTATCAAAACGCGCGACGCGCCTGGCGGAAGGCGAACGGAATTCCGGACAGCGCCGGCGATCCGAGGTTGACGCCCATCCCGATCACGCCTAACGCATTGCTCGCTGGCGACGAGAGCGGCACATACCGTTCGCCACCGAAAATCATCTCGCATTACGAGGCGCTGCACTTCGGTCAGGTCGACAAGTCCAGCAACGTGCCGGACGGCATCGAGGCAGAAGCCGTATTCGTCGGCGATCAGGCCGAAATCTCGGTACAGAGCGTTACCATAACGGGAAAGGATGGTAGCACGTATTCCTCGTCCGGAGAAATGGCGCAGGGTCCGGGGCAACTCATCAATTGCACCGACGCCGTCCTTGGCACCTGCGACAATCGGCGACGGCTCAATGGCGTGATGGCTCTCAATGGTGCGCCTACCTGTAGTGCCTCTGGTAGCGCCACGGTCGGCTACTATGTCTCAAATGTGAATCTGCCCGTCAGCATCGGTCTCGGCCCGGTCTCGACCGGGAGCAGCGGCAACAACGAGTCGAGCGTTGCGGCCAACGCACAGGTGACGAGTCAAGCGTCACCGTGTTCGTCAGGCGACGACGGCGGTCAACAGCCCACAGACTCCACGAACGCCACGCCGCCGACAGGACCCGTTGGTGTTCCGTCAGGTCCGCCGCCTCCGCCGACAGGTCCGAATGCGCCGTACTATCCGCCCGTGTCTTATCCGCCGACGACCGGTGGCACCGGCACCGTCAGTTTCCACTGCGAACAGGGAGACATCTACTACTACGGTGCGCTCTTCGAGACGAGAATCACGTGTTACCCAGACCCCTGAGAGGAGATACGAGATGTCTGCGAACAGAACACATTGGTCGGCGCTGATCTGGTTCCTGCTGCCGGCGCTCGCTGGAATGCCACAGCCGATCGCGGCACAAACGAGAGAAATGACGATCGCGCTCGTGAAGGCACTGGCCGATTCCTCGGCGACGGCGACGATCATCCGGGAACCTGGTCCGACGGGACGGACGTTGCTTCTGCTGCCCGAAGGCGCTGACGCGACCGCGCTCGCCACCGCGCTCGCCTCGCTGCACCGATCGCGAGAGATCGACGGCGAAGCGCTCGCGAACCGGGTGGTAATCACGTTGCACGGTCGGCGCTCACCATACTCGCTGAGCGCCGACGAACAGCACCTTGCCGAGGAGTATGTTTCGCGTTTGCGAAAGCAACAGGATGAGCAACTTGCGGGAGTTGGACCCGCGAAAACGCTCGTCGTGACGATGGCGCACGTCCACCGCAGCGGCTAGTACTGCAACCAACGGCGACGGGTCTGGATTCCTCGTTCAGACCCATCGTCGCGGCTGGCACCGCGTGCTAGCTTCGAGGCCTGCTCGGCACTGAGTACACCATTCACACGAGATCATCGACATGTTGAACGAAGGAAATCGGGCACCCGCCTTTACCGCCATCACCGACACCGGCGAGACGATCTCCTTGTCTGCGCTCCGCGGCCGTTCCGTCGTGCTGTACTTCTATCCCAAGGACGACACGCCGGGCTGCACGGTGGAAGCATGCGAGTTTCGCGACGCGCTTCCACAATTCGAGGACCTGGATGCGATTGTGCTCGGTGTGAGTCCGGATTCCGTGAAGAAGCACCAGCGTTTCAAGACGAAGTACAAACTGCCGTTCACCCTCTTGGCCGATCCCGATCACGCAATCGCCGAGTCGTATGGTGTGTGGGGCGAGAAGATGATGTTTGGGCGAAAGTATATGGGAGTACTGCGAACCACCTTCGTCATCGACGGGGAAGGCCGCATCGCGAAAATCTTCCGCACCGTGAAGCCTGAGGGACACGCCCAGGAGGTCGAGCGAGCGCTAGCGGAATCAGCGCGCGCCACGCGTTAGGGTGGAAACCGGGGCCGTCGCGATCTTGTGCCTTCGGCATCCCGGCGCAATCATCGTCGACGATGAGCAAGAGTCGCCGACTCTCCTCGCGAGAGCGCTACCGCGATTTCGTCGAGGATTACAAGCACAAGCGCCTCGACGATTCCACGAACGCCGAGGCCGCGAAGCGCGTGGAACCGTCTCTGACGGACAACGGGGACGACAAGACTGCGGCGGCCGCAAAGCAGCGTGGCAACCGGCGTAAATACGTCCGCGATTACCTGCATTGGCTCCGGCCACACCGCTACGCTCTGGCCGCGGTCTTCCTACTCGCTCTGATCTCGGGTGCGCTGCAGATGGTCGAGCCGCTCTTCATGCGGTTCATCATCGACCACGTATTGCTGAACAAGGTGCTCGACGTCGCGGCTCGGTTGTCTCGCCTGCAGATCGCGGGTCTGACGTTCCTGGTCGTGATCGTGATCTCGAATTCCCTCGGTGCGTTGAAGGACTATCGTCAGCGTTTGCTCAATGTTGGCGTGATGCTCTCGTTGCGTCGCGCCCTGTTCGAGCGGCTGCTGCACCTTCCGCTATCCAAGCTGTGGGACATGAAGACGGGCGGCATCCTGTCGCGCCTCTCCGGCGACATCGATACCACGACCGGCCTCTTGCAAATGGCGATCGTATCGCCTGCAGTCTCGTTCATTCGGCTCATCATTGCCGTCGTCGTGCTGGTGTCGCTCAACTGGCGGCTCGCGCTCACCGCGCTGGCTGTCATTCCCGGCGTCGTGCTGGCGAGCCTCACGTTCGCGCGGCGCGTGCGACCGATTTATCGGTCTTTGAGGAAGGACGCCGAGATGATCGATGGCCGCGTCGGCGAGACGTTCTCGGGCATCCGCGTCGTTAGGGCGTTCCGCGCCGAGACGCGTGAGCTCCTCGACTATCTTCGCGGCCGACACACGGTGCTGCGAAAAGAATTGTTCGCGCACCGCCGCGAGCTCGTGCTGTGGACCTCATGGTCGCTGCTGCTCAGCGGCGTGAACGTGGTGATCGTGTGGTACGGAGGGTACCTCAACATCGCCGGTCGTGCGTCGATCGGCGACATCATGGCCTTCCAGTGGTACACCTTTCTGCTGCTCAATCCGGTCTGGTCGATCGTCAACTCATTCTCCGAGCTGCAGCGCTCCCTCGCGGCGATGGAGCGCGTCTTCGAGCTCCTGGCGACGGACGCCGACAAGCCCGACCGGCCCGACGCGCGTGAAGCGCCGCGAGTCGTGCGCGAGATCCGCTTCGAGAAGGTGGAGTTCGAGTACGTCGAGGGCCGTCCGGTTGTCCGCGAGTTCAATGTCGCCGTGCCTGCCGGGTCGGTGATTGCCCTGGTTGGCCGAAGCGGTGCCGGCAAGACAACAGTCACCGATCTCGTGGCGCGTTTCCACGATCCCTCGCGCGGCCGCATCCTGCTGAACGGGACGGACATTCGTGACCTGCGGCTGCACACGTACCGCGACCTGCTCGGCATTGTGCAGCAGGACGTGTTTCTCTTCGATGGCTCGGTGCGCGACAACATCGCGTATGCGCGCCACGACGCCACTGATGCCGACGTCGAGGATGCGGCCCGCCGCGCGAACGCGCACGAGTTCATCGTCAGGCTTCCGGATGGCTATGACACCTTCATCGGAGAGCGTGGCGTCAAACTCTCCGGTGGACAGCAGCAACGACTCGCGATCGCGCGCGCGATCCTCGCGTCTCCGCAGATACTCATCCTCGACGAAGCAACCAGCAATCTCGATACGGAAAGCGAGCAGCTCATCCAGGACTCGATGGCAACGCTGCTCGCCGGTCGTACGACTTTCGTAATTGCTCATCGCCTCTCCACCATTCGGCGCGCCGTTCTCATTCTCGTAATGGAGGACGGGCGCGTCATCGAGCGCGGGACGCATCAGCAGCTCATGACCGAGCGCGGTGGCTACCATAGTATGGTGCTGCGACAGATGGAGGTCGCGAAACACGAAGGCCAAGAGGTTCCGCTGATTCGGTGACGGGGGCGGCATCGGCACGGAGCCTGCCCGTAGGTGATCGGTACCAACCACCAGTCACCCGCTAACGAACCACCATGTCAGACTCTCACGTCGACGACCTGTACGACCTCATCGACGGCATCGAAGTCGCGATGCTCACCACGCGGCGCTCGGATGGCCAGCTCGTGTCACGCGCCATGCAGACTCAGCGCCGCACCGCGGGCGCCGATCTCTGGTTCGTCACCAACATCGAGTCCAATACGTTCGAGGAGCTTGCCTTCGATCCGCATGTGAATGTCTCGTACTACCGCGACCGCACACGCGAATGGGTGTCGGTGAGCGGCAGGGCAATTCTCTCGCGTGATCGCGATCTCATCCGCGGGCTTCACAAGCCGGACTGGAAAATCTGGTTCCGTGAAGCGCGTCCAGGCGACAAGAACGCAGGCACGGTGGACGATCCCCGGATCGCGCTGATTCTCGTCGAGGCTCAAGCGGTGGCCTACTTCAAGCGCGACCGGCCGCTACCTTTGGTGCTGTTCGATCTTGCGCGCGCAATGGTCGGTGGCGCGCCACCGGACATCGGCGACCAGCGCGAGGTGACCGCCGACGAGTTGCGTGCGGCGGCACGACGTCATCAGTCGGAGAACGAGCTGAGGACCTGATCGCGCACGACGACAGCGAAGTCGTAAGCTGGTACGAGACGCGGGCCGCGGACTTCGCCGCAGCCGCAGCAGTCATGGGAAGACGCGCCGACGCGCTTGCGAGCATGCGTCTCGGCAACTTTCTCGTCTGCGTTCTCTGCGGAGCCTGGCTCTTCTCCGACGCGAGACGTGCGATGCTCGCCGCCCCTGCGCTCGTCGCGAGCGTCATCGCCTTCTTCGTGCTCATCGCACTGCATGGTCGCGCGCGAAACGCAGCGGCCCACGCGCGGGCATTGTATGAGCTCAATGCGCGCGGGTCGGCACGCGTACGTCGCACGTGGGCGTCGCTGCCGAACGCTCGCGAAGGCGCTCCCGCAAGTCACCCATATGCGACCGATCTCGACGTGTGTGGCACGCCGGCGTCGCTCTTCCGTCTCCTCGATGTGGTGAGTGCGCCGACGGGACGGCCAACGCTGCTGCGTTGGTTGCTCGACCCGGCCGCCGCCGCGGATGAACTGAAGAATCGACAGATCGCGGTCGCCGAGCTCGCGTCCGTCACGGCACTCCGAGAGGAGCTCGCCGTCCTGGCCCAGCAGGGCCGCGAAATTGCGCCCGACCAGTTCGAGAGCTTCCTCGAGTGGGCAGAAGGCGCCGGCGATCTCTCGTTGAGCCAGTTGCGCGGTCTCGTCTGGTCCGCGCGCATCGTCCCTCTACTCACGTTCGCGACAACGGTACTGGCGTTCTTTCGTCGCGTGCCGTGGACCGTTCCCGGACTGTCTCTGCTCGTCGGCTTGTTCCTGCTCGGCCGATACCGCGCCGCGCTCTCCACCGGCCTAACGAATGTGCTCGCGCATGCGAGTGGTCTCGGCATTCAGCGACGCATGCTCCGCCAGATTGCCGCCGAATCGTTTTCGGCCACGCTGCTCCAACAGCTGCGCGAGCGCACCGCGGACGGTATCGAGGCGTTGCGCGCCCTCGAGCGCGCGCTGGGCCTCGTCGAGGGCCAGGGCTCGCTGATGCACACGATTCTCAATGTGCTCGTCCTGTGGGACGTGCACGCGCTGGCCTGGCTCGACCGGTGGCGCCAGCGTTACGGCCGTCACGTACGCGATAGTCTCGTCGCGTTGGGCGAAGTCGAAGCGCTCGCTGCACTCGGCATGCTCACGCACGACAACCCGCAGTGGACCTTTCCGGAGCTCGCTCCCTTCGGCGACCGCCTAACGGGAATCGCCCTCGGCCATCCACTACTGCCGGCGAGCACACGGGTGGCCAACGACGTCACCCTCGGGCCGCCCGGCACCTTGCTGGTCGTCACCGGCTCGAACATGTCGGGCAAGAGCACGCTCCTCCGCGCGATCGGACTTAACGTCGTACTCGCGCAGGCAGGCGCTCCGGTGTGCGCCGCGCGTCTCACGATGCCAGTCGTCGAGCTGCGCACCAGTATCCGGCTGGCCGACTCGCTCGAGCGCGGCGTATCGCTTTTCATGGCGGAGCTCGAGCGGCTAAAGGAAATCGTGGACGCCGCTCGCGCCCCGACCCGGACGAGTCTGCTCCTCTATCTCCTGGACGAGATTCTGCACGGCACGAATACCGCCGAACGGCTGATCGCCGCGCGCGCGGTGTTGACGCACCTCGTCCGGAGCGGCGCGATCGGCGCCGTCACGACTCACGATCTGACGCTCGCGGCAGACGGAGCGCTGGCGTCGGCGAGCGAGGCAGTACACTTCACGGAGCACGTGAGCGGCAATGGTGAGGGCGCAGCCGGGATGACCTTCGACTATCTGCTCCGTCCCGGCCTCGCGACATCGACGAACGCGTTGAAACTCCTCGCACTCGTCGGTTTGGGCGATCCTAGCGAAGCGAAGCATTGAATGCAGTTGGCCGCGGCATCATCTGTCGCGATTGGAGTTCACGAACGAACCCTCTGGGCCCCACGCTATGTCACCCGACGAACGCGCGATCCGCGACGTGATTGCAAGCTGGTTAACCGCGAGCGCCGCTGGCGACACGCCGACCGTGTTGTCCCTGATGTCGGACGACGTCGTGTTTCTCGTCGCAGGACAGCCGCCCTTTGGCAAGAAGGAGTTCGCCGGGAGCCTGAGCAGCCTCTCGAGCCATCGCATCGAAGCCACGTCGGATGTACGCGAGGTCGTTGTTTCCGGGGATCTTGCCTATGCTCGGGCGCAGCTCATCGTCACGATGACGCCGCTCGCGGGCGGCGCCGCTTTGCGCCGAAGCGGTCCAGTGCTGAGCGTTTTCCGTCGGCTTGCCGACGGCCGATGGGTTTTGAGCCGCGACGCGAATCTCCTCACGGTCGAAGATTCGCGTTAGCCCTGCCGTTCACCGTGACTAGAATTAAGACTTCTGGAGGCGGTCGCAGATTCCGTGGCGCCGCGTCAATCTACTCAACGCACCCTCTATCCACCCTGTACCGTCGGGGGCAGTCGCCCTCGAATATCCCATGCACTGGTTTCAATCTTCGCTCGCGTCGTCCCGAGCGTGCAGATCCGTCGCCTTCCTGACGTTCGCGCTTTCGCTGTCGGCCTGTAACAACAGCGCGGGTCCGCCGGCCCCTCAAGGCATCTCGGTCGTCAGTGGCGACAATCAGTTCGCCGTCGTCGGTTCGGCCCCGGCAAATCCACTTGTTGCGCTCGTCGTCGACGACAACGGGTCGCCCTTCGCCGGCGCCACCGTGACATGGATCGTCACGGGCGGCGGCGGAACCGTTAGCGATTCGACGTCCACCTCGGACGCCACCGGCCACGCGTCGATCAGGTACACGGCCGGCGCTTTTCCAGGCGTGGCGACCGTCGTTGCCATCGTCTCACAGGTCTGGACCGCATCATTCACCGTTCACATCGAGGCATCCTCCAACGGGACTCGCGTCCCATGAAGAATCATTCCGCTCTCCGCCTTGGGGCCTTTGCGCTGGCGGTCGCCACGGTCATTGCCTGCGGCGATCACAAGCTCGGGCCTTCGGTGCCCGCGTCCGTCTCGAGAGTTTCGGGTGATTCGCAGACGGTTCTGGTCGGGAACCGCGCTTCAGCGCCGCTCGTTGCCGTCGTGAAGAACTCGGATGGCTCGCCGCTGCCCAACATTCAGGTGCGATGGGCCGTCATTTCGGGCGGCGGTTCGTTGACGACGATCGTCGACACCACCGACGTCAACGGCCAGGTCAGCACGACCTATCTCTCGGCGGCGATTGTGGCGACAGCAAAAGTTTCCGCCGCAACTGCGGACGCATCGGGTGTGTTCACGGTCAATCTGGTCAACGACACCGTCGGCACGATCTCGGCGTTCGGCGGTGACGGCGCCGCGGCGTTAGTCGGATTTCCACTCACGCTCACGGCGATCGCGACCGACCGCTTCGGCAATGCAATGAAGGGAGTCGACATCAGCTGGTCGAGCAATGGCGGTCAGCTTCAGGTCCAGACTGGGACCACCGATTCGACCGGGAAGACCACGAATGTGATTACCGTCGGTCCCGACACCGGCAAGATCGCAATCGTGGCGACCTCGCGCTTCAATTCGGTGACGTTCACCGTCAGCGCTCTGCCGTCGAACTGATCAGAGATACAGGGCCGCGCCCGATCGATTGTCAGGCGGCCAACGACTGGATACGGTCCTGTCAGTCCGGCATATATTCACTGTCATATCATCCGGATGGCGGAGCGAGATTCGCATGACCGATACGGCCACCCTTGGGGCGCTCAAGCGCACGCCTTTTTACGACATTCATCGGGCACTGGGCGCCAAGATCGTCCCCTTCGCGGGCTACGAGATGCCGGTGCGGTACCCCACCGGGATTAGCGCCGAGCACAAGGCGGTGCGTGAGCGATGTGGCTTGTTCGATGTCTCGCACATGGGGGAGTTCATCGTCACCGGCCCGCAGGCGGTCGACTTCGTGAGCTATGTGACGACCAACGACGTTGCGAAGCTCGCCGTCGGCCAGGTCCACTACTCGACGATTCTCAACGAGCGAGGCACGATCGAGGACGATTGTCTGGTGTACCGCTTTGCCGACCATCTCATGATGGTCGTCAACGCATCGAACATCGACAAAGACTTCGGCCACATCTCGCGCCACCTGAGCCCCTTCGACGCGCAGATCGACAACAGGAGCGACGACATCGCACTACTCGCGCTCCAGGGTCCGCAAGCGGTCGAGATTCTGCAGACGCTTACCCAGACCAACCTAACGACGATCGGCTACTATCATTTCGTGGAGGGGAAGGTCGCGGGAGACCCGTCGATCATCTCGCGTACCGGCTACACCGGCGAAGACGGCTTCGAGCTGTATTTCGACAATCGTTATGCGGCGGCGATCTGGGAAGCGCTCGTTGGTACCGGGCGCGTCACGCCGGCAGGACTGGGCGCCCGCGATACGCTGCGCCTCGAGATGGGGATGGCGCTGTACGGCAACGACATCGACGATACGACGACGCCGCTCGAGGCCAACCTCGGCTGGCTGGTGAAGTTGGGGAAGGGCGACTTCGTCGGACGCGACGCACTCGTCACGCAGAAGGAGGCGGGAATCGCGCGGAAGCTGGTCGGCTTCGTTCCCGACGACAAACGGAGCATTGCCCGCCACGGCTACGGTGTCTTCGCCGGAGCGGTGTCGAGCGGCGAGGTTCGCAGCGGCACGATGAGTCCAACGTTAGGCATTCCGATTGGAACGTGTTACCTGCCGACGGCCGCCACGAAGGAAGGCACGGCGCTCGAGGTCGACATACGCGGCAAACGCGTTCCGGCGAAGGTGGTGAAGATGCCCTTCTATAAGGAAGCGAGCCACCTGTGACAATCCTCATTTGAGCATGCGCGTAGGCGTCCTCACTGTTTCGGACGCGGGCGCGCGCGGCGAACGCGCCGACACGTCCGGCGACGCCATCGTTGCCTGGGCGGAGTCGAAGGGATATGAGCTCGCGGCGCGTACACTCGTGCCCGACGACGTCGTGCCGATCGCAACGACCTTAACCGACTGGTCCGACGGCGGCCGCGTCGACCTCCTGCTCACGACGGGGGGGACGGGTTTGAGTCCGCGCGACGTGACGCCCGAAGCGACGCGCGCGGTGATCGATCGCGACGCGCCGGGGATCGCCGAGCGGCTCCGCATCACATGTCTAACGACGTTTCCTCGCGCGGCGCTCTCC
The DNA here is from genome assembly GCA_036496605.1 of Gemmatimonadaceae bacterium. Lineage (NCBI taxonomy): Bacteria > Pseudomonadati > Gemmatimonadota > Gemmatimonadia > Gemmatimonadales > Gemmatimonadaceae > Gemmatimonadaceae bacterium. The sequence goes on from DASXKV010000051.1 coordinate 130,563, forward strand.
CGAGGCGTCAGCGGCACGCGAGGTCGCACCCTCATCGTCAATCTGCCGGGTTCTCCAAACGCCGTGCGCGACAGTCTGGTGGCGCTCGATCCGATCATCGACCACGCAATCGGAATTCTCCGTGGCGACGTGACGGAACATGCGCCGCGCGCGGCGCACGACGCTTCACGTGCATGAAGATCCTCCTCACGCTGCAAGACGTCGAGCCAGCCGTTAGGCTCAATGCGCTCCTCGAGGCGGAGGGAATCGAGACGGCGGTCGTCTCTCCCCTCGACGACATGCGCGCGACCATACGCCGCGAGAAGCCGGACGTCATGGTTTTCAGTGGTGATCTTGCCGATCCAGCATCCGTGGCGCTTGTGAAGGAGCAACTCTGGGATGGCGCCGCGTCCGTTGGGTTGAGCGACATCGCGGACGACGAGCACCTCGAGCGGCTGCGCGACGCCGGCTACGTCGAGCTCTATCCAAAGCCGGTCAACTACGCCGAGGTCCTCGCGAGCCTCAAGCGCATTCTCGAGCGGCGTCGCCTGCAGCGCCTAACGGGGCTCATCGGCGAGAGCGATGCCGTTCGCGAAGTCATGGTCCAGGTCGAGCAAATGGCCCCGGTGACTGCCACCGCGCTCGTCGAAGGCGAGAGCGGTACCGGGAAGGAGCTCGTCGCCCGCGCGCTCCACCTGCTCGGCGCGCGCAAGGCGAAGCCGTTCATTGCCGTGAACGTCGGTGCGCTGCCCGAAACGCTGCTCGAAAGCGAGCTGTTCGGTCACGAAAAGGGCGCCTTCACGGGCGCTGCCGAGCGGAGGTTGGGCCGCTTCGAGCTCGCTGACCGAGGCACGATCTTCCTCGACGAGATCGGGGAGATCCCGATCGGCACTCAGGTGAAACTCCTCCGGGTGCTCGAAGAGCGTGAGTTCATGCGCGTCGGCGGCGCGTCGCCGATCAAAGTCGACGTGCGGGTCATTGCCGCCACGAATCGGCCGCTGCGCGATCAGGTGGAGCAGGGAAGCTTCCGGAGCGATCTGTTTTATCGCCTGAACGTCCTTCGCATTCACCTGCCGCCGCTGCGCGACCGACGCGAGGACATACCGATCCTCGTTCGGCACTTCATTAGGGACTACTCGAAGCAGCACGACCGCGCCTTTCACGGCATCAGCGCCGCGGCGATGCAGATTCTCGTCGAGTATCCGTGGCCGGGAAATGTCCGCGAGCTGCGCAATCTCATCGAGAGCATGGTCGTGCTTTCGCCGGGGCACGAGATTCACCCCGAAGACTTGCCCAGACAAATTCGGGACGGCGGTTCCCGCTATTTGCCCGTGCACATCGGGCCGATACTTCGAAGCGAGGAGAACAGTGCCGCTGGCCGCGAATTGGAGTTCATCGTGCGGAGCCTGATCGAGCTCAAGTTGCAGGTCGAGGAGCTACGTCGGCGGTTCGACGAGGAGGGCGCCGACGGCGCGGAATCGCGTCGTCGTGATGGCTGGATCGGTGATGTTCAACCGGCGGCGATCAATGGTAGTCGCGATGGCGGCGGGGTCGGCGGCGGCTCGAGCCTCGCGAGCGCGCGCGCGCCGGCAATCGAGCCACTCGATCAGCCTCCGCCGCCCAACGTCGTGACCATTTTGCCCGGCACCAAAATGTCCGACATCGAGCGGACGGTGATCGAGGCAGCGCTCAAGGAGACGAAGGGGAATCGCCGCCGCGCAGCTGAGATGTTGGGCATCGGCGAGCGCACCCTCTACCGGAAGATCAAGGAGTACCGCGTTCCGGAGGAGGAGTACTCGATTGGTTGAGTCGCTTGGTCGCGAAGCCGTCACGCATCGGTGACGCAAGTCGCAATCGCTTGATAAATGCCCCTGTTGTTCGCATATTGGCGCGCCTGCCATTAGCCGACTGGTCGACGCCGACCGAGCGCTGTGTCCCAGCAGCATTCATTGAAAAAAGTCTCGCGCCACCACTTCCAGGGTGGAGCTTGTCTGTGTCTACCCGAGTCGCATCCTCCGTGTCGTTACCTGAATCATCGTTCATTGCGGGCAGCGTCCTACCCATTCAACGCGCGGAAGAGTTGCTGGCGACCCTCCCGGGCATCATCTCGGCGCGCATCGTCGCGAGTGGCACCGGTGCCGTTGAGGAGATACACATCCTGACGACGGATGAGGTGTCGCCGAAGCAGACGGTGCGGAACGTCGAGAGCGCGCTGATCGCGCATCTTGGGATGCGTGTGAGCCACAAGAAGATCAGCGTCGCGACATCGAGCGAGGGACGCGCCGTGCCGGCGGCGCCAGTTGCGCCGCGTGCGGACGCGCCGCCGGCAATTCGTTCAGACAAATCGGACCCTGCGAAGACGATGGCGCCGCCGCCAAGCATCTCCAATCTGACCGCATCACCTCTGGCGTCTGCCGCGCCGGCGAGCGCGCCGCGCGCGACGCCACCGCAGTCGATGCCCCAGGTCATGCCTGCATCGGGGCAAGCCGCCGTGGGGCGCCGGCTGTACTTCGAGGACATCGAGGTACGGCGTTCTCGCTCGAAGGGCGTTGCCTGCCGGGTGACGCTGCGGAAGGGCGAATCATCCTATGTGGGTGAGGCGGAGGGTCTCGAGAATGAGCGTCTTCGCATCGAGCTCGCAGCGCGGGCGACCCTGTCGGCGATCACGCAGGCCGAGGGCGACGCGCGGGTGCTGGGCTTGGAAGGGTGCAAGACGATCGAGGCGTTCGATCGGCAGTTCGTGTTCGTGGGTCTGACGACGCGGACGGGCCGGGAGAGCGCGCTGTTGACGGGGAGCGCGGAAGTGAAAGAAAGTCAGGAAACAGCGAGCGTTTTGGCCGTTTTGGATGCCACGAATCGGTGGATCGACTACTCGAAGTAAGAAAAGGGCGGGCGAGTGATGCGCGAAGTGAGGCGCGCTCGTCTGGAAGGTGAGGGCGCTCACAGCGCCAGATGAGAGATGGTGTAAGTTAGCGCGACACGGCGGCGGGCAGAGGACAGCCCGACGAGATCGAGAAGGATCGACGGCGATCCGGAGATGTAAGGCAGTTCCCACCTCACGCCTCGCGGCGTATCCCACGCGGGTGTTGTTGCAGCGGCAGGAAAGACTCTCAGCACCGCAGCACCGACAGAGAATCAGTGCGTGATTAGCGACTTCTCACCGAGACGACGCGAGAACTAGCCACCTCTAAACACACAAAACAGACCCCCTCCCTCGCAGAGCGAAGACGAGCGGAGGTCAAGGTTTCAACTCAAGCTGTTGAGCGGAGCCAACCTTATAGCATCGGTCAAAAGCCGATGACTCTATGGAAAGGGGGGTGACGCGATATGAGTTGGCTCGCCGAGATACTTGCCAGTTTCACCGGCTTTATTTCGATCTACTAGCAGGGCGAGTTGGCGGGGGTCAGTATCTACGGGTATGAATCGCAAACTCTGGTTATACAGAGCACTCGTGTTCAGTGGGGCGCTGATCAGCAGCGTCGCACTGTTCCTGCGCTCGCGACAGGTTTCCTCAGAAGAGCTATTTGCGATTCTCCTGCTGTCGGTGCTCGCAATTGTAGCGGAACTCCTCGGTTTCGTCCTGCCCAATTCAGCGCGCGGTTCTATAGCGTTTATTCCCTACCTCGCTTGCTCCCTTGTTGTGCCGAGCTGGCCGACTATTGCTGGTGTTGTGATCGTGAAAGCGTTGGTCGAGACGACCAATAGAAACAAGGTTAGCTCTGGTTTGCTGAATGTCGCGTTGCATGCGCTAACGGTTTCGGGAGCGATTTGGCTTTACACACTTCTTGGCGGGAGAAGCCTCCTCCTTGCCCCGGAGGCTTCTCTACTCAAGGCCACCCTAACGTCGAGCATTCCAGCGCTCCTTTCGATCGCGTTTGCGATCCTGGCGAACACAATGATCGCCTGTGGTTACTTGGCCATTAGGCAGGAACAAGCCCTGCTTCGTTTGTGGCGACAGACGGCGCTGCCGACGATAGCAATGGATTTCCTTGCGGGCCCAGTGGTATTCATCTTTGCGTGGCTTTACGCGGCACATGGTGCGGTTGCCGCTGCGGCATTGTGGGTGCCGCTTCTGGGGCTTCGTGAAGTCCAGACCGCGAATCTTGCGCTGCAGCGAACAAACGAGGAGTTGCTGCAGTTGATGATCAAATCGATAGAAGCCCGCGACCTGTACACGTCCGGTCACTCACGCCGTGTTCAGAGGTATTCCGTCATCATCGCTCGAGGGCTTGGCTTATCGGTGCGTGAGACAGAACTGATAGGAAAGGCGGCGCTACTTCATGACGTGGGCAAGATTTACGAGAAGTACGGACCGATCCTTCGGAAAGCGGATAAACTAACATCTGAAGAATGGTCAACTATGCAGGAACACCCGGCGGACGGAGCGAATCTTGTCGCCACGATGAGCGGTTTAAAGGAGATAATTCCTGCTATTCGGCACCATCACGAGAACTGGGATGGCAGTGGATATCCTGATGGCCTCGCGGGCGAGAGAATTCCACTGGCGGCGCGAATTATCTCGTTCGCGGACACGATCGACGCGATGACAAGTGAGCGGCCCTACCGCCAGCCTCTAAGTGAAGCTCAAGTAAGATCTGAGATCATCCGTTGCCGCGGCCGCCAATTCGATCCTGCGATCACGGATCGGCTCATTGCGAGTACCATTTGGCACAGCCTTTTCCAGCCCGCGAAGCGCAGCGCCTCTCCGATACCAGCCCTCTCTCTGCTGGCCTCAAAACGGGGAATTCGCGAGACTGCTTGACGCCGCGTGGCTCTCACCTTCGTGCGAGTCTGAGTCAACAAATCGTCTCGCCCAATCAGCTAGGTCATTGCGGACGGCGAATCCGTCCCGTCGCGCAGCGCCCATGTAGCCGTCGTATAGGCGCGCCGCTCTGCTAGTCTGTCCTCGCAACTGCAGCGCATGTAAGAGCGACAGCGTGGCCTCATCTTGAAGGCCGAGATTTCGCGCTCGCAGATGAAGGGAGACAAAACGATCAAGCTCTGTGTCGTCGCAAGGTTCCTCGCCAGCTGCAATTCGAAGATCGGATTCACAGCCCATCAGGAGTAACTGCGGAAGTTCGAGTTCGCAGTGCTTGCACCTGCGAGCGAGACTAATGTACTCGCGAGCTTCGTCGATCCGTCCGGCGCGAGTGGCGATGCGCGCTCCAAGAATGCGATGCTCCCACAAGACGTTAGTATCGGCGTTTCGCGATAGTAATTCGCTGAACTGTCTATGCCATTCTTGGCTCTGCTCGACTTGGCCCAGACTCCAGTGTAATCGCGCAAGGAGCAATGCCCCATGCATTTCTGCTGAATCGATCTCAAAACGCTGCGCCGTCTCGACTACTCGTAGAAGAGTGCGTTCAGCATCACTCGAACGCGCTACTCTGTATTGGGCGTACCCGATGTTAAGCAGCACCACCAACAGCTGAGGAAGGTCGTCGACTGGCTCAAGCTTCTCGATTAGTCCTGGTACCAAGTTCGAGTCGCCGAACACTGTATGATAGAGCATCTCGGAAAACGGGAGCCAGTACCTGTCCGTCGGCAACCTGCTGATGGATTGGAATGCGAATTCCGCCAGCCCGCGGTCCAATGTTAACTCCGCGATCATGATGAGGTGTCGCGCGGCGAACAGCCGATGACCTAACGTGGCATGTTGCGTCGTTAAGCATTTGCTCAATCTATGAATGTTTACTCTCGGATCGCCATCTGCATGCATTGCAAGCGATAACTCCAACAACTCGAATTTGTCGTGGCGCCAATGTCTTCGGCCAAGCCGACTTCGAATTTGTTTCAACTCATAAAGGAGTTTGGAGCCTTCAGACCAGTTAATGCATAGCAACAACGCTCCCAAAGCATCCTCGATTATCTGGGCGCGAGTGGAATCGGGAGTACTAAAGCAAAGAGCACGTTTTAGGGTCGCGAGTGCGTCGCTCGAACGACCAATTTCTAATGACTGCCTTGCGCAGTTCCGGAGAGCCGCAACCGCTTTGGCGTCCTCTCCAGCTAGCCGCCAGTGTTCCGCGCAGTCCCACGGCAGGGAACCAGTTCCGGCAGGGTTCCATTCGCTCTGGAGCAAGTTAGCGGCTGCAGCATTCACAGCCCGATAAACAAACTTAGACATTCGCTTTTGCACGGCTTCCGTTAACAGATCGTGGCTACGCAGGAAACAACCATCAATCTGAACCAGTGCTCTATCATCAAGCTCCTCGAGAGCTCTCAACACGTTATGTCTTGGAAGCTCGAGCAGACCCTCAAGCCTCGCGCAGGTGCAATTCTTCCCGAGAATGACACACGCTTCCAGAACGCGAGTGGCATCTGGTGAAAGCTGTTCCAATCGACGCTCGAGAATCTCCGTCAGCGTCTGACCTAGCGACTCAGGATCCATCGTGGAAACGAAATGCGAGCAGAGCAGCCGAATGAAAAACGGGTTACCCTTCGCCTGTTGCACTACGCGCGACTCAACTGATCCAGCATTGATCTGCAGCGTTTTCCCGAGGAGGTTACGTACTAGCTCCAAGGCCGGCTGAGACCCCAGTGGCTCCAGTCGAACTGAGCGCAAGCTGTTTGAATACTTGTCGACGTCAGCGAGAACTGTTCTGCTACGTGATGCCAAGATTAAGTAAGTGCGGGCGCCGGGATGACTATCAAAGACGCCAAGAAGGGCGCGGACGGACGCCGCATCTAGCCATTGCACGTCGTCGATCAGAACGACGACCGGACATTCCGATGTCACTGCGCCTACCAGATCGATGACGCAGCGAACTATGGTCGAAACTGGGACCTCAACTGCCATGTCCTCGAGCGACGCCCCGAAATCCGAGCGCGTGTTGGCCAACCGCTCGAGTACTTCGCGCGCAGCCGTATCGCATCCAAGTGCTCCAGGCGATTGAAGCAACTCACTTACTAGATCGCATAAGATCCCGAGCGGGCGGAACAAGTCGTGCGGTTGACACGACAGAAATCGCGTAATTCCTCCCTGCATAGCGGAAAGTGAGCGAAATTCGGTCAAAAGCCTGGTCTTACCGACTCCCGGCTCACCCCAAATCAATAAAATCTCCTGTCTGCCGGAGCGCGCTTCGGTTCCTAGACCGCTCATTAGGCGCATGCTCTCTTCGCGACCTAGGAACAGCCGATCATCTTGTAAACGCTGATTCGATTCGGGTAATCGCTCACTAATCCGACGCTTGAGGGCTGTCGGCACGACGCGGAGCTGTGGCTCGTTTTCGCCTATTTCCTTCAGGTACTCGTCGATAATGCTCAGCGCGGCAGTCTTTGAACCGGAAATCGCTAATGCTTCGGCCTTTGCGAGCGTTCCTTCTTCGCTCAATGGATCTAGAGCGAGGAGCGCGCGTGCCGCACCGGCCATCAAGTCCCATCGTCCTACTCGCCGCAACTCAAGCAACTGCGCACCAACGGCACGGCTGAGCCGGAGAGTGATGTCAGAACGCTCGGCCTCGAACCAGTCCCTGTAGCTCTCGGAAATGTCAGGGTTGTAGCCCGGGAAGACACCCTGCGTCAGGAGCTCGACGTCGGAAGTCTTAAGGCCGGTTGCGTCGGCGATTTCGTAGCAATCAACCGAGAACTGATCGACTGCCAGTTGTATTTGATTAGAGTCAGCCTCGATCGGGGCGCCGAGCTGCCGCAGTCGATACAATAGCTGTCGTAGATTGTGCGCCGCCTGAACGTTGCTTGCCGACGGAAACAGTAAGTCCTGGACCACTCGCCGCGAGACCGGATGTCCCCGACGAGTCGCCAGATAGAGCAACAACGCGAACAATCGACCCGACGACGGGCCGATCCGGCGCTGGCCGATGTCGATCGCAACGGTGCCGAGGGTCCGGACGGCGATGTGCGTAACCACGTGACTCGATGCTCGTTTGGCGTTAGGGTGACATCCCGGCGTCACACCCTCGTCACACATCATGGTGCACGCCTCGGTCTCGCGCCATACGCCGATACGTCGCCGGCGCGTTCCTGCTGGCGCTGGCGGGACCGACGGTCACCAGCACGCAACTCGTCCACGGCACGGTCTCCTCTGCCGTCGGCAGCGGCGGCGTGGCTGGCGCCGTCGTGCTCCTCCTCGACTCGAGCCTAACGACTCACGCCCGGACATTGACCGGACTCCCACACTTTTGCCATCGGCGCCGGTACGACCGGCGCTTCCATCTCAAGCTCATGCGCATCGGCTTCACGCCGACCGAGAGTTCCTCCTTCGACCCGAGCCGCGACACCACCATCGACGTCGCTCTCGCGCCGAACGCGCTCGTACATCCGCTCGATCTCAAATTGCAGCCGTAGCAGCTGCTTCGATCCATGTTCAGGTCGAGGAGCCAAACGAATACTGATCGACGGCTTCCAACCTAACACAGCGGTCGGTCTGTCCAATGGGGCGTCCACCAAACGCCCGATGGAATCGCTCATCCAGGATGTCCGCTTTGCCTTCCGTTCCCTCTGGAAGGCGCGTCTCACCTCGGCCCTCGCTATCCTTTGCCTGGCGCTCGGGATCGGCGCGAATACCGCCATCTTCTCGGTCGTTCGCGCCGTGCTGCTCGAGTCGCTGCCCTTTCGCGATCCACAGCGGCTCGTCATGGCCTACGAGACGTATGTGCGTCCCGGCGGCAAACCAGCCTCTGGGTCGGTTGCACCGGCGAATTATTTCGAGTGGCGTAAGCAAACTCGAATCTTCAGTGACCTCGCGGCGTACATGCCAATCAGCCGCGATCTCGGCGACATCGCCGAGCCGGAACGGCTGCGTGGCCTGCGCGCGACGACCAATCTGTTCGATGTTCTCGGCGCGCGGCCCCTTCTGGGACGAACCTTCGTCGAGGCCGACCAACCGCCCGCGGGCGATCCGGTCGTCGTCATCAGCGAGGGCCTCTGGCGTCGCCGCTTCGCTTCCGATCCGAATCTCGTCGGCTCCCCGATCACGCTGCAGGGGGTGAAAGTCACCGTCGTCGGCATCATGCCGGCGCGCTTCGACTTTCCGGTCTCGCCGGTGCATAACGATTTCTGGGCGCCGTTCGACTGGCGGAGCATCGGCGACGTGACGAATCGTGGCAACCACTCGCTCACCGTCGTCGGGCGTCTCGCCGCGGGCGTGGATTCGTCGCGCGCGATGGCGGATCTCTCGGTCGTCGCTCGTCGCCTCGCGTTCGAGTTCCCGCAGGCGCAGCGCACGCGCGGCATTCAGGTCATGGGACTCGCCGGCTGGGTCGTGGGCAAGATACGACCCGCGCTACTCGTCCTCCTCGGTGCCGTAGGCGTGGTGCTCCTCATCGTGTGCGCGAACGTCGCGAATCTGTTGTTGACGCGCGCCGCCGGCCGGCGGCGCGAGGTTGCGATCCGCACCGCCCTCGGTGCCGCGCGAGCTCGCCTCGTTAGGCAGCTGCTCACGGAGAGCGCCGTTCTCGCTGTCGTCGGCGGCGGCCTCGGGATACTCGTTGCTCGGGGGACGCTCGCCGGCCTGCGCGGCATGGCATCGACGATACTTCCCAACGCCGAAACGATCGGCCTGCAACTGTGGGTGCTCGCCTTCACGATCGTCCTCTCGCTTGCAACGGGGCTGCTCGTCGGCATCGTGCCGGCGTTGCGCGCAAGCCAGGTCGACCTGCGCGAGGACCTCACCGAAGCTGCCGGGCGCACGAGCGCGGGCGCCGGTCGGCGTCGTGCGCTCGACACCTTGATCGTCACCGAGGTTGCGCTGTCGCTCGTCCTTCTCATCGCTGCGGGATTGGTGATTCGAAGCTTTATCGCGCTGCTCGACACCGACCCTGGATTCGCGCCCGATCGCGTGCTCACGTTTCACATCGCTGCGCCGCCGGTTCAGCCGGGCGCCGACAGTGAACGGTTTACTCGGTTCTATGAGCCCGTTCTCCAGCGCGTACGGGCCATTGCGGGAGTTCAGGCCGCGGCGTTCACGACCCTCCTGCCCATTCAGGGTGGCGCGACCGATCGGTATTTCAGCATCGACAACCAGCCGCTGGAGCGAGACCTCTCCAAGGTGCCGGACGCGGAGATTCGTCTCGTGAGCGGCAACTACTTCCACGCCATGCGCATCCCGCTCATTGCCGGTCGTGAGTTCGATGACCACGACACGCGGGCGAGCGAGCATGTCGTGATCGTCAACGACGAGCTGGCGCGCCGCTACTTTCCCGACGGCTCGCCGTTAGGCAGGCGTCTCACGAGCGGCGAGACCGAAGGTGGTCGCATCGTCGGCGTGGTGAAGTCAGTGCGCCAGTTCGGGCTCGATCAGGAACCGCGCGCCGAATTCTACGTGCCGGTGAGTCAGGCCCTCTTCAACACCCAGGAGATGACTTTCGTTCTTCGCGCGCAGGCGCGGCCGGAGGACCTCGCGCGCGGCGTACGCGAGGCGGTACACGGCGTCGCCCCCCAGCCCGTCTTTCAGCTTGCGACGATGGACGACGTCATCTCGCAATCGCTCACGACGCGACGGCTCGTTCTCGTGTTGCTACTCGCGTTCGCTGGCCTCGCGCTCCTTCTGTCGGCCGCTGGAGTGTATGGAGTGATGTCGTACGGCGTGTCACAGCGCACGCGCGAGATCGGGATTCGAGTGGCGTTAGGCGCGCGCGGTGGTGACGTGCTGGGCTTGATCCTGAGTGGAGCGCTCCGCGTCCTTGCGCTTGGCATCGGCGTGGGGCTGTTTGCGGCGGCGCTCCTCACGCGCGCGCTCGACAGCATGCTCTACGGAATCGGTGCGCTCGACCCATTCACCTTCGCGGCCGTTCCCGCGCTGATTGCGCTCGTTGGCATCATTGCCGGTGTCGTCCCAGCGGCGCGGGCCGCACGCATCGATCCTCTGGAATCGATGCGCGCGGAGTGAGCGGGTCAGCGCGAGCTCAACAGCGACTGCACGTCGACAACCACCATCATGCCGCCGCCGGGATTCGGCGCGACGTTCGTCGCGAGCAACGCGCGATCGAGCTTGTTCGGCTTGTGCGTGTGCGCGTACCGCACGACGCGCGCGCCAATGAGCTGGCCAATGAACGCGCCGGAGACGACGTCGGACGCCCAGTGCTGGTTCAAATACATGCGAGTCGTCCCGGGAATCATCGCCACGGCGTAGAGTATCGGCGCCGCGTAACGAGATGCATTCTGATTGCGCTCGCGAATCTCACCGACGAGCGCTGCTGCCGTGGCAAAGCCGACGGCCGCGTGTATGGAGGGAAAGGCGCGATACTCGAAGTGCGTGAACCCCTGGCCGAAGTGAAAGCTGAACGGATCCTCCTGTGACACGCGCGGCCGCGCTCGTCCGAGAGGACCACGGATCGCCTGGCAGATGACGTCCGTGAGGACGAGCGCCTCGGTCCAGTGAAGTCCGACGTCCGCTGTTGTTTTCGAGTGCGAGAGCCGGCCGACGCCATACGTCAGGACCGACGCGATCGTGAGCGGCGTCTCGTTGAGACGCGTCAATTGGTCGACGGTGTGGTGAAGGCTCGAACTTCCTTGCACGTGCGGCGATTGCCACCAATCGGCGATCTTCTCGTCGTAGTGCATGAAGACGCCGGTCACCGCCGCGGCAATACCGGTCGCCACCAGGTCGTGACGCGTGAAGAATGTCTTCTGCGGCGTGCCGTGCTGCGCGGGCGCCGTCAACGACGGCGTCGTCGCCGCGGATTGCGTAAAGACTAAACTGGAGTCCTGCGCGACTGCCACGCCAGACAGTGAGAGCAAGGGAAGCAGCACAGCGATGGCAAAGCGATTGCGGGCTGACATAGTGGTCTCGTCACGGTTCTCGACTCACGGTCTTCACCGTGGACTCACGGTGACCGTCGTTCGGAGACACACAGGCAGAACACAGGCCAGCCGCTATTTTTTCAACAGCGGACGGGGCGTTTCGTGTGGGCGCGCTCGCGGCTCACGCGTCTGTCTCCGTCTCCGGCACCGGCGGGATGCCGTGAATGGGCGTCGTACGCGATACCGCCTGCGCGGCGCGGCAGTACAACTCGAGGCGATCCGTAGCCGCTTTCTCCCAGTCGCGCGGAATGGGTACGAGGCGCCGCCGCTCCCCGTCCGATTCGAACGTGAGCCATCCCTGTTGCATCTCGCCCGCGAGCACCGCCCCCGGCGTCGGTGTCGTGTTCCAGATCAGCCAGTGAGTACCATGAGAATCCGTGAATTCACGTTGCGCCATGCGTCCGACTCGATGCGCGGATCGTCGTTCCGGCCTCTCGCGTCGTCGCGAAGGGTCTCCGCCTAACGGTTACGGCTTCGGCTCATGCGGCGTCGCCGATCCCTCGCCGCCGGCCGGTGCGCGCGGTGAGCGCGCGCTCTGATCGCTGTCCGCCTTCAGCTTCCGGCGGAGCGATACCGCCTCCTTTGCCGCCTCCGCCGCAAGCGCCAGGGACTCCTCGACGCGGATCAGTTGGCCCGTGTCGAGGTCCGCAGCGGTGGCCTTGTCGCACACTTCCTCCAGCGTACGATCGAGCTGCTGCTCTGCCTCCTTCAACTTTGGCTTGAGGGACTCTGCCGGCTTCGGCGTGAGCGACTCTGCTGGCGCGGCGCTTTTTGCTTCGCCTCCGCTCTTCGCGCGAGCGACCTGCGGCGACGCCTTGGCGCACAGCGACGCGAGCGCCTCGTTCGAGAGTGATTCCCAATTTGCCGGAACAGGCGCCAGCCGTCGCTTTTCCTGTGCCGATTCGAACACAAGCCACCCTTCGCGAAAGGCTTCCGGCAGAAAATGCTCTCGCGACACGGCGTCGCTTCCTCGTGCCGTGAGGAATACTTGCCACTCTACGCCGGCCTTGTCGCGAAAGTGTCGCATCGCCGTGTTCACCGCCTCCCCGGTGTTCCGCGCGACGGTTGTCACGAAAGAATTGCGCCAATGGGTCGAAATGTGCATGGGCTCGTCGGTCAGAATATGTGAACGGATGTATGATCACGAGTTCGCGAGGGTGCGCGATGGCGGTTCGAGAGTTTACCGATAGCAGTGGGCGCGAGTGGCGGGCGTGGGACGTCGCGCCGGACGAGCTGAGTCCTCGCACCAAGGATGAGGACTACCTCGCCCAGCTGTATCACACTGGCTGGATTGTGTTCGAGACGCACGCTGGAGACGATAAGCGCCGGCTCTACCCGATTCCCAAGGGCTGGGCGGAGCTCCCCGATGCGGAGTTGGCGGTCTTGTTGGAGAAAGCGGAAAAGGTACCGCAGCGGAAGCTGCGCACGGAGAAGGACGCCAGGGGCCCGGCAGCGGTGGAGGAGATCAGGCGCGCCGCTGATTTCAGCGAAGAGGCGGTGGACGACCCGGAGCGGGCGCGAAAGCGCGCGCGTGACGATACACCCGATGTCACGGACCTCAACGTTTGGCGCACGTTCCGCTATCCCGGCGGCCGCATCTGGGTCGTCGGCGTTGCCCACGACACGTCGACTCCCGTGCTTCGCTTCACAGCCGGCGCGCGCGAGATCGATCTCCACGATTGGCCGATGGAGTGGGCAGACTACTCGCATGAGCAACTCGTGGAACTCCTGCGTCGCGCGTCGCCGCGCGACCACTCGACGGTGGTGCCTAACGGGCCTCGTCGGCGCTGGGATGACGAGAGCCGCGCCTGACGAGCGCCACCACCGCTCACGACCTAGCGGTCGGCGCTCAGCGACAGGAGGTGAGCACACTGGAACTCGTGATCAGGTGACGGGGACTCGCGGCCAGCGAAGTGGAACTCGTGGTCAGGTGACGGGGACTCGCGGCCGGCGAAGTGGAACTCGTGGTCAGGTGACGGCGACTCGCGGCCAGCTCACCGAGACGTGAGGTCAGGTCGCGCGGTCGCGAGGTCACATGATCGGAACAGCCGGCCACGCGATCACGACAGCTGGTCGGATGGCGAGGCGCCGAGGTCAACTTACGTGGACGGCAGGCAGCTCGCGTGGACGAGCGGCCAGATGACGAGAACGCGCGGCCAGATCGCGCGGACCGCCGGACGGCTCACCGCCCCGAAGAAATCACGACATGGACTAACGGGCCTGACGATTCCGCCGCCGTGACGATGCTCGTCCGCAACAACGTGAGCTGAGCAGCACTATCCGTCGGTTGACGGCGCGTCGCCTTCTGACGACGCTGATGTGCAGCAGCACATAACCGTTAGAAAGTCTACTCTCCGTACTCTCTTTGACCGTTAGGCAGCGTTAGGTGACGTGGAGCACGAACGATCGGCCAAATGGCCCCAAGCAATTCGCCGTCATATCGTGCACATCGCCAGCGCACAAACTGAACGCCCCCTTTGGCGAATCGGTCAGCAAACAGCCTAACTAGCGAACCAGCAGGGAGTTGAGTCACTGTCAACGAGGGGGGTGACAGGGCGCACTTCCTGCTCGTCACCCAAGTGATCGGCGCGACTATCACTTCCGTCGCGCTCGCTTCTCAAAAGGTTCACATGCTTCTCAATCGCCGCGGCTTCACGATCGTGGAATTGTTCACCGTGCTCGTGATCATGGGCGTGGTGGGCACTCTGTCGATCGCCCGCTTCACTGCATACATCGCCCACGAGCGCGTGACAAAAGCAACGGTCGGTCTCGCCGACGACCTGCGCATGGCGTTCGCCGTGCCCGGGCGTATTCGCCGGCCGGTGCGCATCTGGTGCGACACGGCCCGTATGCAAATGCTCGTTACGGATCGTGCGCGCACGACGACCTACCGCATGACCGCGTTCGGCTCCCGTTACAACCTCAAGAGCAGCAACGTCACGTACTACCCGTCGTCGGCGTGGATCGAGATCTACCCCAACGGTTTCGCCTCCGACACGATGGTCATCACCCTCTCTTCGAATGGCTACACGCACAGTCTGAAGGTCTCGAAGGGCGGGATGGTTCAGGTTCGGTGAGGAACTCATGAGCTCACGCACTGTTTCGCGCAGGCCGCGCCGCGGCCTCTCGCTCATCGAAGTCATGATCGCCGTCATGGTTCTCGCAATCATGATGACGTTCGTCGGTCACATCTCGTCGGCCATCGCGCAGTCCAATCGGCGCAGCGACGTGATTGCGAAGCGCACGTTTGCAATGCAACAACAGGCGAACATCATCGGGGCGATGCAGTTCTCGAGCCTGACCTCGGCCAAGTTGCCTGCGTCGAAGAGCTTCACCCTCGGCAACTTCAACTACATCCGCCGGGTGACGCTCTCGACAACCGGCACCGTCACCAGCGGCCAGACGACTGCGATCACGATCACCATCGTACCGCAAACGGGCTACCCCAGCGACAGCCTCCTCAAGGAGTCGCTGTCGATGCTCCGTAGCGCTCCGAACTGCGGGACGGTCCTTGGCACGGCCACGTGCTGACAAATTGTCTATGATCAGAATCCACTCATCAACCGGGCGCCGTCGGGCCGGCTTCTCACTCATCGAAGTGCTGGCCTGTCTCGTCATTCTCGCCGTCCTCGGTGCCGCGCTCACGCGCATGATGCTGGCGCAGAGCCGTCTGTACGAGCTGCAGCGCGCCCAGCGTGACGCGCGTGCGATTGGCCGTACGTCGATGAACTTGCTCTTCTCCGATCTGCGCATGGTGCACGATGGCGCCGACGCGGCCGGCAGCGTGATCATCGCGTCGCCCGAGACCCTCGAGGTGCGCGTTCCGTATGCATTGGGGCTCATCTGCGGCAACAACGGCTCGGCGACGACGGTCAGCATGCTCGTCGCGGACTCGGCGGTGCGGGCGATGGCAAAATACGCTGGCTGGGCGTGGCGAAATCACGTCACTGGGAAGTACACCTACATTCCCGGCGACACGATCTCCAACTCACCGGTGACCTCGTCATCGCTGACGTTATGCAATTTGACCGCGAAGATCGGATTCGATACGGTCGCCGGTCGCACCTGGGGAGCGCTCGACCTCAAGCCAATGACGTTGGCGGCGGGCCTTCAGCCCGGGGCGCCCGTGTTCCTCTATCAAGACATCACGTACTACTTCGCCAGTTCGGCCAGCTACCCGGGAAGGTTTGGGTTGTATCGCCTTGTCGGCGGTCGGTCGGCCGACGAGCTGGTCGCTCCCTTCGACGCTGGCGCACGCTTCAAGTTCTTCGTTCGTAACACCGATACGTCCACTGTCATTCCTCCAGCGGTGCTCGACAGTCTGGTCGGAGTGTCCCTCGTGCTGACGGGCTCGAGTCCGTCGCACATGGCCGGGCGCACGGCCGAGAAGTCCCGGATGGAAACGGCCGTGTTGTTCCGCAATCACCCCGGCTTCTAGCGGATTCAGGAGATCTCGTTATGCAAGCACTCAAGAATCGGGTCGGGTTCGCCCTTCCGCTCGTCGTCATGTTCCTCGTCGTTCTGAGCTTTGCGCTCGCCGCGGGCCTCGCGGCAACGGCGGCGGAAAGCACAACGTCGACGGCGCAGCGCGGGCAGAACCGTGCGTATCAGATTGCGGAGATGGGTTTGCAGCGCTTCATCGTGCAGCGCGACAGCATCTGCCACATCAGCGGTAACACATGCATCGGCGACCCTGGCACCGGGACCGCGGGCCAGCAGGACAGCGTTCAGCTTACTACGCCCGGCGGTTATGCGGTTGTCGTTTCGCGTTTGCTGCGTCCTCAGCAGGGCATCAAGGATACGATTCCGGCGCTGTATTTCATACGCGCGCGGGGCGTGGACTCGACGAGCAAGTTGCGTGGCAACGACACGACCACGAGCACTCGCACCGTCGGCTTGATGGTGCAATGGTCGACGATCACGATGAACGTGACCGGTGCATGGACCAGCCTCTCGGGGCTGAACAAGCAAGGCAACGCGGGACAGATCGACGGGAACGATCAGTGCGGCCACAAGGCGGCCGTCGCCGGGATCATGGTGCCGAAGGGCGACTACACAGAGTCGGGCGGCTTCACGCCCACCGGCAATCCGCCGCTCGACACGTCGAAGACGCTGGCGCAGCTCGAGCCCCTGGTGACGATCGATTGGAATTCGATCATCAATCAGAATGCCCTGCCGGCGGACTTCACCGTCCCTCCCGATAACTTCCCTGATGCGACCTGGTTTGCGGCCGACACGGGCCGGTGGCCAGTGATTCGCGTTCACACAAACGGCTTCGCGCTGCCTAACGCTGGCCGCGGCATCATCATCGCCGACTCGGACTTCACGATCTCCGGCAGTAACATGTGGGAGGGGATCATTATGGTCGGCGGGCAGCTCAGGTCGAACGGGAACAATACCACTGCGGGTACTACGGTGAGCGGGCTGAATTACCTGCTGCCCGGCTCCGTGCAGCCGCCGCCCGGAGACATCAATGACAACGCGACCGCGAACGGTACGAAGACGTACGTTTATAACTCGTGCTACGTCTCGCGCGCGACACAGAAACTGCATCACTACGTTCCGCTCGCGAACACCTGGATCGACGACGTGCCGGTGTGGTGATCGGGAGGGGCTAGGGCACTTAGGGGCTAGGGCATAGGATCCAGTTTAGCGAATCATAATTGGCCGCCGTCGGAGTGTTCAATTCCTGAACACCGCGACGGCGGTCGCCGTTGTGACCGGTGACACTTCGGTTCGTCGCCTGGAATGAAATGTTTGCTGCCGATGAGAACGCGTTAAACACTCAACGTCTCCGACGTTGGAGGTCGGCCTGTTTCGCACTCGGTCTGGTTATACGATCACCGAGATGATCGTGGTCCTGATCATCTTCGCGGTCGTCACGAGCCTGAGCATTCCGCGGCTGCACGCCGCATCCTCCTCCGCGGGGTTGCGGTCCGCGCGCACGCAGACGGCCATCTATCTCGCCACGGCGCATGCACTCGCGGTCCAGCGCGGCCGCGAGGCGCGCTTCGTTCGCAGCGGCAATAGCGTCACCGTCACCGTCGACTCGTCAGGCACGCAGGTCGTCTACGGCCAGCCGCACGATCTCTCGCGCGAGCATGGCGTGAGCATTCCGACGACGTCGCACGACACGATCAGGTTCGACCCGCGCGGCTTTGCCGTCGGCGCCGGTACCACCGAAAAGGTCGTACTCACGCGTGACGGCATGCGCGACTCCGTCTGCATGTCGAAGCTCGGCAAGATCATTACCCGAGGGTGCTCGATATGAAGGCGATACCAGCTCGGCTGCAAGCACGTCGTGGCGTGACGATGGTCGAGCTGCTCGTCGCGCTCGCGATCGTCAGCGTCGGCGTCTTCGGTCTCGCCGGGGGCGCGACGCTCGTGACACGACTCATGGGCGGCGGCACCGTGCAATCGCGCGCCGCTACGATCGCGAATGCGCACATCGAGCAGCTCCGCGCAAAGTCCTGCGCGAGTCTCTCGAGCGGTACTGATACGGTTCGCAGTGTCATCACGAGCTGGACCGTGACGTCCGTCAGCGTCAGCGGCACGACGCGCGGGGCGAGCATCGGCATGACCGTGCAGTATCCGACGACGAAGGGAATGCGGACACAGTCCTACAACACGATCTTGCCATGCTGAGTCTAGCTGCTCGCCGCCGCGGCTTCACGCTCCCGGAGATGCTCTTCGTGCTCGTGATCTTCGGTCTCGTCGCTGGCGCGCTGATGCGGATCATTCTGCGCCAGCAGCGATTCTACGCGAGCACGACCGATCTCATCGCCATGCGCACGACGCTGCGCGACATCGGCGAGGCGTTGCCCTCGGATCTGCGCGGCATTTCGTCCGTCGGCGGCGACATCTACGCGATGTCGGATTCGGCGATCGACTTTCGGCTCTCGACGGGAATCTCCGTCATCTGCAGCATCGGCGTCGCGCGCCTAACGGCTGTCATTCCTCCAACGAATCTGTCGAACAAGAGCGCTCTCACCACCTGGATCTCGGCCCCGACCACCGGGGACACGATGTTCGTGTACAATCCGGGCTCGACGAGCGCCCTCTCCGACGACTCGTGGCAAGGGCCCATTCCCGTGACCGCGGCACTCGGCGTTGGCACATGCCCGACGTCGACCGGCTTCACCTCGACGACGAGCGAAGCGAGCAACTCGATAACGCTCACCTTCAGTACGGCGCTTGCCGCGAACGTCGTTCCCGGCAACGTCATCCGCTTCTATCGCCACGCGAAGTACAAGCTGTTTCAACCCGTGGGCTCGAGCTCGTGGTATCTCGGCTATCAGGAGTGTCCGGCAGGCCTGTGTGGCACCATGCAGCCCGTCGCCGGACCGTATCTGGCCTATTCCGCCAACCCCGGGTCGACGGGCCTTCGCTTCGTGTTCCGTGATTCGACGGGCGCAGTGACGGCGACGACGCCGCAAGTCGCGCGCATCGACATCGTCGCGAAAGCGCAAACCGAGAATCCCATTCGTATGCCCGGGCGGCCGGAGGACTACTACAGCGATTCGCTCGTCGTCACCGTCGCTCTGCGCAATCGATCCTGACGAGGTTACCCAAATGCATTCTTCGACTCATACCCGGCAGCGCCGCGGTTTCGCGCTCGCGATGTCGCTCCTCGCCATCGTCCTTATCGGGGCGATGGTCGCGGGCGGCTACATGGCCGGTATTCAGTATTATCGAATCGGACGCAACTCGCTCGTCGAAGAGCGCGCCCTATCGGCGACGGAGCTCGGCCTCGACTCCGCGTATGCGCTCTGGAACAAGTCCTGGAACACGCAGACGACCGGCACGGTGACGACACTCTCGTACGCCGCGGCGAACGGTTCCTGGGTCGATACGGTTCGTATCACAAAGCTCAATCAGCTCTCGTCGCTGATCGTGTCCGAAGGCCGTGCGGGCGGCTACGGCACGCCGCTCAGTGCTCGTCGCCGTGTCGCGATGATCGTCGTGCTCAACATGCCGAAGGTGAATCAGCTCGGCGCACTCACGAGCCGCGGTACCGTAACGATCGGGGGTAGCACCGCGATCAGCGGAAACGATACGTCGCTCGCGGGTTGGAATTGTCCAACCGCAGGATCCGGCGTGGCCGGTGTGGCTGTGCCTTCGTTCTCCAACCTCGCCTGGGGTGGTAGCTGCGCAGGTGGTACGTGCATCCAGGGTTCTCCGCTCGTGTCTATCAGCCCTGCCGCGAATGATACCAATACCTACTTCAGCTATGGCACGATGAAGTGGCCACAGCTCGTCGCCATGGCCGACAAATCGGTTAGCGGTACGCTCACGCACGTGAGGGCCTCGACGCTCAGCAGCGGTGGGACGACCGTGTGCGCCACGAGCGTCAACACGAACTGGGGCGACCCGAATCGCGCGACGCCATCGGGCGCGTGTGAGAGCTACTTCCCGGTTGTTTATGCGCCAGGCGACATCTCGATCAACGGCGACCAGGGTCAGGGGGTCCTGCTCGTCAACGGCAACCTGAGCATCCAGGGCGGCTTTACCTTCTATGGACAGATCATCGTGCGTGGAACGGTGAAGCTCACGGGTACCGGGAACCACGTCTACGGCGGCGTCATGGCCGCGACCGTTGTCGACAGCACGGATGCAAGCAAACTGTCCGGTAACAGTTCCATTCGTTACTCGCGATGTGCCGTGACATCCGTGTTCCTCAACTCGGCGATGGGTAGCCGCGCCCCGCAGCGTAGTTGGATCGAATTGTTCTAGGACCTTTCGCGCACCTCTCGAATCGTAGAGTTTACACGAGGCGCGTCGCCTATGGCGGCGCGCCTCGTCGTTAGGGACAAAAGGTGAGCGAGAAGAATGTCCGAGAAGGTCCTTGGCGAGCGAGGGCGGCTCGAAGCGATCTGGCTCAAGCGAGCGCACCGCGGCCCGATGGATCCGGTGACAACGGCCGATCTCGTCGAGGGACAGGGCGTCGCCGGCAGCGTCGATCGTAGCCGGCGCCGGCAGGTGACCATCCTTGCACGAGAGGCATGGAGCGCGTGCATGGCCGAACTGAACGCATGGCTCGATCCATCGACCCGCCGCGCAAATCTGCTCGTGAGCGGAATCGAGCTCGCGCGAACGCGAGACCGCATACTGCGCATTGGCGATGCACGATTGCTCATCGGCGGCGAAGTCACGCCCTGCGAGCGCATGGAGGAGGCACTCGCGGGCCTCCAGGCAACGATGCGACCAGACTGGCGCGGTGGCGCATTTGCGCAGGTGCTGTCGGGTGGCACCGTACATGTCGGCGACGTGGTGGAATGGGCATGACGCCAGTGCACAAAATGCGAACCGCCCCGCGGAAAGCCGCGGGGCGGTTCGGAGATCCTCTAGGCCCGAACCTCTAGACCTATCCGTTAGGGCAAGGGCACGTAACAGGCGGGCTCGCCGTCGCCAGCCGTGGTGATGATCGGGCTGGTCGTGTTCACGCCGATACCGCAGGTCGCACCAGAAAGCTGACTGTGCGTAACCTGTGCCGACCAATAGCCGGGGCCTGGGATGACGCCGGGCATACCGACACCTGAGCTGCTCTTCCAGGTATTACGCGCGGTCAGGTTCGTCGCGGTCGTGTAGTACGTCGAATCGGAGAAGAACGCTTCCTCAGCGGTGACGAGGTTGCGAAGGTCCGACTTCATGGCCGTGACGTACGCCTTGTTCTTGGTGTTCGCGAACTTCGGAATCGCGATCGCCGCCAAGATGCCGATGATCACGACTACGATCAGCAGCTCGATCAGCGTGAAGCCCTTTCGGGCAGTACGGGAGTTGAACATGAGCAAGTCCTGAAGAGGTAGGGCTGCAGAGGAGGAGAGACAAACCCGCGACTGTAAGCGGGCTCTGGTCCTCCCATACGCAACAGCAGTACCGATATCCGTACGTGCTTGCTACAGAAAGAGATGTGTCGCTCTACGCGTTCGAGCATTCGAACGTTCCCGTGCAACCTGCAACGGAATCCTCGAAAATTGCCCGAGTCGCGCATTGCGAGAGTTGTAACGCAGTTTGCAAACTCTAATCGCCGAGCGTGGGAGCCGATCGGTAGGGCCTGGACTAGCGTGGGACCTGCGCGCTCTGCATAATCCCCCGTCGCAATCGCCGAGGCTTACATGCCGTCCTGCCGCTCGCTCCCATCCCTCGCGGTCCTCGTTCTGCTTGCCGCCTGCGGTCCGGTCCGGCCGCGCCTTGCGGCGGTCGCTCCCTCGCCAGAGATCATCCTCGACTTTGCGACCGCGCCCGCCATCGCACGCGACCAGCTTGTCACAGCCTTTGCCGAGCATGGCTTGCCGGTCGCGACGTCGCAGCCCGGCGTCGTAGAGTTTTATGGGCCACGAGAAAAGGGAATCCTCGGCTACTACGACGTATTCGCGCGCGCCGTGATCGTCCCCGCCAAGGGCGGCACCCACGTCACGCTCTTCGGCGAAGAGACGCATTATCCCAACGCGAGCGCTCGCGAAGGAACGCCGGTCCGCATCGGTCCATCCTCACGCGGCCGTGCCCTCGCCGTCTGGACGAATCTCCAGGCCGTGGCCGCGGCGATGAAAGGCAACGCCGCGGTGTCCTCTCACGTGAATTCCCAGTAACTCCCGCCTATCGATGATCTTGAGCCGTTAGGCTCTCACGGGAAGGCTGATCAACTTTTCCGGCGTAACGCCTTCGGCCTCGGCCTGGAAGTTCACGACGACGCGATGGCCCAGCACCGGGACGGCCATCGCGTTCACGTCCTCGAGATCGGGCACGGCGCGCCCGTCCATGGCCGCGCGCGCCTTCGCGCCGAGGATGAGATATTGTGACGCGCGGGGACCGGCGCCCCAGCTCACGTACTTCTTCACCATCGACGTCGCTTCATCCGCGTTAGGCCGCGTCGACCGTGCTAACCGGACGGCATAGCTCACCACCGTCGGCGGCGCCGGCAACCGTCTGACGAGGTGTTGAAGCGCCAACAGCTCCGGCGCCGACAGCACCGGCCGGATATCGACGTCGATATCACTTGTTGTGGCCGCGACGATGCGCTCCTCTTCATCCTTCGTCGGGTAGCCGACCGTGAGCTGCATCATGAATCGATCGAGCTGCGCTTCGGGCAGGGGATAGGTGCCTTCCTGTTCGATCGGATTCTGCGTGGCGAGCACGAAAAACGGCTCGGGCAGCTTATGCGTGTGTCCCGCGGCCGTCACGGCGTGCTCCTGCATTGCCTGGAGCAATGCCGCTTGTGTTTTCGGGGGCGCGCGGTTGATCTCGTCGGCCAAGACGACGTTCGCGAAGATCGGCCCTCTCGCGAACTTGAAGATGCGTCGGCCGGTCGAATGATCTTCTTCGAGCAGCTCCGTTCCCGTGATGTCGCTCGGCATCAGATCGGGCGTGAACTGCACGCGGGAGAAGCTCAGATCCAACGCTTGCGCGACGGTCTGCACGAGCAGCGTCTTTGCCAGGCCCGGAACACCGACGAGGAGCGCGTGTCCACCGGCGAGCAGCGCCGCGACAAGGTCGTCCACGATCTTGTGTTGGCCGATGATGCGCCGTCCAATTTGCTCGACCAGCGCTCGCCGAGCGCGCGCGAGCTGACCGAGTAGCTCGAGATCGCGCGAGTCGTCGGCCGGTTTCGTCTGCGTCGCCACGCCCCGTCCGCTCCGTTGATAACGCGTTGAAGCTAACGCGCGCCGGCGGGCGGTGGTAAGAGTGGAGATGATGCTAACCGATTGCAAACGCATCGTTCCCGCCGCTCCGGGTTCGAGACCAGGCTTGGCATCAATGCTGCACCCGACGCCACGGATCAGAATCCTGGCAGCCACTCATGCGCGCCACAAATGACGACGGCCGACCCGTAAACATTTTGCATCGGCTCACGTTCACGCGCGGAAGCGAAGCATTGGATTTCGTGCGCACGCTTCGGGAGTTGAGCGCGGCAGATCTCCGAAGCGATCTCGTTGGGATCGGTCCCGTGCAGGTGTACGGCGCGAGGATCGTCGCGCCGGACGTGCCTGCGGAGCTCTACGCGAGCTTCGGTGCGCTGACACTCGCGCACGTGCTGGGTATGGACGGCGCCGTCACCGCGCGCAGCGCACCGCTGCCATTCGCTCCGGAGTTGCCCGCCGACATGGCACTCCTCTTCGCCGCGTCGATGCCTGACGAGACCGTCGCGCGCCGCGTTTAGCCTGCCATGAACGACAAAGCCCGGCGCATTTCTGCCGGGCTCACCATTTCACACGGTCGCAGCCGTTAGGCGATCACGGGATGAGGAAATCCGCGCGCTGTTGAACGGGGAAGTTCGTGCTGTTGAGCGTCGCGATGACCGTATACTTTCCGTGCTGCGACGGGTGGGACCACTGTTCGCTCACGCGCATCGACTCGCCGCTGCTCAGCAGCTTGTTCTGGACCGCCTGCGTGAACAGGCGTGTGGAGCTCCAGCGCCAGATTTCGCGTCCGATGGAATCGACGACGACGAATTCGTGGGTCTGACCGTTGGGGAATGACAGCTCCACGTGTTTCTTCGTCTCATTCGTCACGCGCAGCGCGAAGCGGATGCCGTCACGCTCCGGCTTGACGTCGAGATTCGATGCGAGCGGCGCGCCGTCGTTATGTGCGTGCGGCGTGCCCTGCTGAACGACTGGTGCCGCGGTCGCGAGGCTCGCGGTAGACGCCGCCTCCGAATGCGTGCGAGGACCACAAGCAAAGGCAAGCGCGCCGGCGCACAGGAGCGCGATGGCGACGCGGGACGGCGAAAGCGATGTGGAGGACATGAACCCCAAACGAAAACCAGCGTTGAGCGGAGTCGGCCGGAGCCGGCGAGTTTGGCCGAAGCGATCCGCTCACAGATCGAAGCGGGGCGCAACTTACCAAGCCGGTGACGAACGGTCAACATTAGTAGTAACACTAGAAGTCGCGATGTGAAAATGACTTGGATCACCATTTTCGCTTTCGGCGCATCCTCCCGTTTTGGCCGATGGATCGCTTGCGAAAAATTTCACAAGCTCCTAGCTTTCGCGCCGAAATGAGCCAATGACCCCGGGGCGGAGCATGAACGACCCAGGTCCCACCGGCAGCCGGCCGAGTATCCGAAACGCGTCGAAGCCGCCATCCGGAGCGGAGTTCGCCGGAGTCGGGCTGCAATTCGCGCTGACCATCGTTGTTTTCGTGTTCCTGGGGATTTGGCTCGACAAGCGGCTCCATAGCTCGCCCTGGTTCGTTTTGATTTGCGTCTTCGTCGGTGCGGCCGCCGGTTTCTACTCCATCTATAGAAAGCTCATGGGATCGGCCAAGCGCGACCTCGGCGGAGGATCACGATGACACATGCCGTCGCGCGCTATGCGTTCGCGATCGTGGCGACGATCGCGCTCGTCGCCTGGCTGTTGACGCTGGCGCTGACGGGTCCGGGCGCCGTATCGGCGATCGGTATCAGCGCCGGCGTCGCTGCCGTCGTCCAGATTGCCGCGTTCGCCGTTACCCGTTCGATGGTGACTCAAAACGCCGTCGCGGGCTGGGGCGCTGGTTCGCTCCTGCGCTTTCTGACGCTGGTCATCTACGGTTTGCTGGCCGTGAAGGTCATCGGCCTTGCTCCAGTTCCGGCCCTCATCAGCCTCGTGTTGTTCTTCTTCCTCTCGACGCTTCTCGAGCCGCTCTTTCTGCGACGATGAAATACCGGTCGCTCGTTTTGGCGCTCATCACGGCGTTCGCCGTTGCGCTCCCCTCTGCCTCCGCGCAGGAGCCGGCGGCGCCGCTGCAGAAGACGATCGGTCCGGCTGCCATCATCATGCCCCACATCACGGACTCGAAGAAGATCGAGCTTCCGTGTGTGAAGAGCTTCGCCGAGTGGGGTTGCGAGTTCACGCTGCCGACATGGAATGTAAGGATTGGCAAATGGACCATCGATTTTGGTCCGACGAAGCACGTCGTTTGGCTTTTGATCGCGGCGATCTGCGTCGCACTCGTAGTGGGCTTCGCGGCACGCGCGCATGTGCGGAGCACCCAGCGTATCGGTCGGCCGCGCGGCTTTGCCGCCGGGCTCGAGGCCGTGATGCTCTATCTGCGCAAGGACGTGTTCTTGCCGGTGCTGGGCGGCCACGGTGGCGAGCGCTACATCCCATTCGTCTTGTCGCTCTTTTTCTTCATTCTGTTCTGTAACCTCTTCGGCCTCGTACCCTATGGGTCAACGCCCACCGGCAACATCTCGGTGACGGCGACGCTCGCGATCATCACGTTCATCGTGGTCGAGATCGCGGGCATGAAAGCGCTCGGCCGCGACTACATCTCGACCATTCTCTACTGGCCGCACGACATGCCGATCTACCTACGGCTGCCGCTGTCGGTGATCATGACGCCGGTTGAAATCATCGGGAAGTTCACGAAGCCGTTCGCGCTGACGATTCGACTCTTCGCGAACATGATCGCGGGCCACGTCATCATTCTCGCGCTGATCGGTCTGATCTTCCTATTCGGCTGGTTCATCGCCATTGCGGCGGTGCCGATGGCGCTGTTCATCATGTTCCTCGAGATCCTGGTGGCGTTCATCCAGGCGTTCGTTTTCTCATTGCTCGCAGCAGTTTTCATCGGGCAGATAAGGGCAGCACACCATTAGGGTTGACGGTTACTGGTGATTAGTGGTTGGTGATTCTTTTTGCGGAAACGACCAACTACCGACCACCAATCACCAATCACCAATTATCGGCCGCACATGCTCCACGCGGCCTGATGTAACTGGTCGAGCGACCAGCGATTCCCGTTGAGGCCCGGACCTCGTTGACGGGTAGCGCCTAACGGCGCGGAGCATGGGCACTTCACGTAGCACGATTGGAGATTCAAGAAATGTCAATACTTCCGCTGCTGCAGGCGGCGACCAGCTACGCGCCGAAGGAATATCAGGGCGCATGGGCCATGCTTGGCGCGGGCGTTGGTGCCGGCCTGGCAACGATTGGCGCCGGCATCGGTATCGGCCGCATTGGTGGCTCGGCCACCGAGGCGATGGCTCGCCAACCTGAGATCGCCGGAACGATCCAGACTGGCGGATTGATTCTCGCCGCGCTCATCGAAGGCGTAGCGCTGTTCGCCGTCGTCGTTGCCCTACTGATCTCGCTCAAGTTCTAAACTCGCGCTGCCGGAGCCTCCGGGAGCTCCGGCAGCGACTCAATACACGAAGACTTACCGAGCTTCACTATGCGCACGCTGCTCTTATCGCTCGTCATCATGATTGGCAACGGTTCGATCCTGCTTGCGCAGGAGCCGGAGAAGAGTCCTCCGCTCGTCGAGCTCCGGGTCAACCTGATGTTCTGGACGCTGATCATCTTCGGCATCCTCTACTGGATCCTGCAGACGAAGGCGTTTCCAGCGATCTTCGGCGCGGTAGAGAAGCGAGAAAAGGCGCTCGAGGATGCGCTCTCGAGTGCCAAGCGCGACCGCGAAGAGGCGCAGAAGCTTCTCGAGGAGCGGCGCCGAGAAATCGAAGGGGCACGCGGCGATGCACAGAAGCTGATCGCCGACGGGCGCGCCGTCGCCGAGAAGATGCGGCACGATCTGCTCGAGCAGACGCGCCAGGAGCAGCAGGCCGTCCTCGAACGCGCGAGGCGGGAGATCGAGAACGAGAAGGAGCGCGCCGTGGCGCAGCTGCGTCGCGAGGCAGTGAATCTGGCCATCGCCGGCGCGAGCAAGGTCATCGAGCAGAATCTCGACAACACCAAGAATCGCGAGCTCGTCGAGAGCTTTCTCGAATCACTGCCGGCGATGTCGACGAGTGGCCGCTGATGCGTGAGATCACCATCGCGCGCAATTACGCCGAAACGCTCCTCGAGCTGGCACGTCGCGCTGGAGATCTCCGCGGTTGGGGACAGGCGGTGAGCGACGTCGCCGAGGCGATGCAGACCGATCGCACGCTCCGACTCTTCCTCGAATCGCCGCGCGTCTCGGCGGCGGAGAAGAATCGCATTCTGGGTCGTGCGTTCGATGGACAGCTGGCGCCGCTCTTCGTGCGCTATCTACAGGCCCTCGTGAGCCACCGTCGTCAGATGCTCCTACCGGTGATTGCGCGAGAATATCACGATCTCGTCGACCAGGTCGAGGGCCGGCTGCACGCCAATGTCACCGTCGCACAGGAGCCCGGAGACCGCGAGCGCCGGTCGATCTCAAAGGAGCTGTCGCGGGCGTATGGCAAAGAAGTCGTCCCGCACTTCAGCGTGAATCCGGCGATCCTCGGGGGCGTCGTCGTGCGTGTCGGTGATACCGTACTCGACGGGTCCGTACGGCGTCGGTTGACATCGTTACGTTCGAGGATGCTAGCGCTGCGGATGTGAACCGCTGGTGGTTGGTTGTGGGTGATTGGTTGTTGGTTGGTGACGGGTCGTTGGTGATTCGGAGGGCCAGCAAGCCAAGCTCGCTGGCCTTTCCTATTCCGACCAACCACCACCCACCGACCACCAACGACCAGCACCAGTCACCTCAACGGGTCGGTTCCGGAAAGCGTACTTGCACGGGGCAGTGCGCCGTCCGCACTCTCCCAATGCCACGCCCACACCGGAGTTCCCACGATGCCTACCCGTCGGCCCCAGCTGATCGGTCGCTGGCCATTTGCCGCCGTTCTCGTCGCCACGATGGCGGCACCACTTCCTTTGTTTGCGCAGGATGTCGCGCAACAAGGCGCACTGAAGGAGATCCTGGCCAAAGAGACGTTCATCAAACCGCCGGTCGCGATCGAAAAGATCGTGAGCGCGCCGTGGCAGGAGAACGTCTCCTTTGCTAACCAGAGTCCCGATCACAAACATTTCCTGAAGCTCGAGACCGAGGGCATGCCGAGCGTCCAGCAGTTCGGCAAGGCGCACTACTACCTCGCCGGACTGCAGGTCGATTACAAGGCGAATCGGGCGCGCGTCCTAACGACGCGTGGCGCCGCCGGCCTCGAGGTAATCGATGGTTCTACGGGCCAGGCTCGCGCGATCGAGACACCCAAGGGTGCTTCGGTGAGTAGTCCGAAGTGGTCCCCGGACGGCACCGAGCTGGCCTACCTCGCGAACTTCGATGACGCGAGCCACGTCTACGTCGCCGACATCGCCACCGGAAAGTCGCGCAAGATCACCAAGACCCCTCTGCTCGCAACGCTCGTGACCACGGTCGAGTGGACGAACGGCGGTAAGTCGCTCGTGACTGTTCTCGTCCCCGAAGGTCGTGGCGTGGAGCCACAGCATCCTACGATCGAGACGGGCCCGCAGGTTCGAATGGTTGGCGGCGCGAAGAATAAGACGCGCACGTATCGCGAGTACGCGTTGCTTCATGACCCGCACGAGCAGGCTCAGCTCGAGTACTACACGACGGGCCAGCTGGCAATCATCGACGTCAAGACCGGCGCCGCGAAGAAAGTCGGCGCGCCGGCGATGATCATGGCGGTCGATCCGTCGCCCGACGGTGCGTTCTTCCGCGTCACGACGATGCAGAAGCCTTTCTCCTACCTCGTGGAATACCAGAACTTCGGCACGGTGGAGGAGATCTGGGACACGAGTGGCAAGGCTGTCGCCGAACTGGCGAAGCGTGCGCTGCGCAACGGCGACAATGCGCTTGGCGACGATGCCGGTGGCTCGCCGATCACCGGCGACACCGCGAAGCGTAGCTTCGGCTGGCTGCCTAACGGCAAAGGGCTGTACTATCTGCAGCTCGAGGCCGCGGCTCGTGGCGCCCAGACGGATAGCGCCGCGGACGAGCCGCAGGGCGGACGCGGTGGACGAGGCGGCGCCTCACGCCGTGACCATCTCTATGTCTGGGAAGCGCCATACGCTGCCGGCAGCGCAAAGCAGATCTTCCAGAGCAATGGCCGCATCGGGGACTTGCTCTGGTCGGAGGACGGCCAGCTTGTTTTCGCCGCCGAGAACACGAACGGCACGAGTCAGGTCTATGCGACGTATCTCAGCGAGCCGACGAAGCACTATCCGCTCGCGCGCGTTCGCGGTGTGAACCTCTCGGTTGGCACGTTAGGTGGTGGCCGCTTCGGCGGCGGTGGCGCAGGGCGAGGTGGGGCGGGGGCGGACTCGATGACGTTCTACGAGAATCCGGGGACGTTGATGTCGCGTCCAGGACGGGCGGTCACCGAGGTTGCGTTGCTTTCGAGTGACGGCAATTCCGCATACTTCACCGGGACGCAGTATTACCACACATGGTCTGACAGCGCGCCGCGGCCCTTCGTCGACCGTGTCGAGATCAAAACGGGAAGGAAAGAGCGGGTTTTCTTCAGTTCGCCCGACGTCTACGAGCGTGTTGCCGCGCCCCTCGACGATGATTTCACGCGCGCGATCGTCGTCCGCGAGTCGCCGTCGATGGTGCCGGACTCCTACCTGCGCGACACGAAGAGCGGTCAGCTCACGCAGTTGACACACAACAAGGATTACGCGCCCG
Source organism: Gemmatimonadaceae bacterium (assembly GCA_036496605.1). NCBI lineage: Bacteria > Pseudomonadati > Gemmatimonadota > Gemmatimonadia > Gemmatimonadales > Gemmatimonadaceae > Gemmatimonadaceae bacterium. The sequence goes on from DASXKV010000051.1 coordinate 160,668, forward strand.
AGATCAGCCAGGCGATCAGGAAGCGCGTGCTCGTGACGCGCGCCGACGGCTACCACTTCTTCGTCAACGTCACGCTGCCCCGCGATTACAAGGAAGGAACACGGTTGCCTGCTTTTTTCTGGTTCTATCCATATGAATATACCGATCAGGCTGGATATGACCGAACCAAGCGCACGGAGAATCGCAATCAGTTCCATGCGTCGGCGCCCAGCAATAAGGAACTGCTCATCACGCAAGGCTACGCCGTGGTTCAGCCCGATGCGCCCGTTGTGGGACCAGCGGGTCGGATGAACGACAACTACGTCAACGATCTGCGCAACAATCTCTCGGCGGTGATCGACGAGCTCGATCGGCTCGGGTATATCGATCGGTCGCGGTTAGGCATCGGCGGCCACAGCTACGGCGCCTTCAGCACGGTCAACGCGATGGTGCACACGCCCTTCTTCAAGGCGGGCATCGCCGGGGACGGCGCCTATAACCGGACGCTGACGCCGAACAACTTCCAGAGCGAACGACGCGACTTGTGGGAGGCGCGGGACACCTATCTCGCGATGTCTCCGTTCCTCTATGCTGACCATCTGACCGGAAATCTGCTCATGTACCTCGGCGCCGAAGATCAGAACGTCGGCACCGATCCCACGAATTCGTTGCGGCTCCTGCACGCGCTGCAGGGCATGGGCAAGACGGCGGCGTTGTACATCTATCCGTACGAGGACCACGGCCAGGTCACGAAGGAGACGATCCTCGATCAGTGGGCGCGCTTCACGGCGTGGCTCGATCTGTACGTGAAGCCAACGGGGAAGGTAGACAAGAAGATTGCCGTAGTGCCGTGACGGTGGTGGATGGTTGATTGTCGGGTTGGTTGTTGGTGATTGGTTGTTTGTAATTCGGAAGGCCAGCGAGCCAAGCTCGCTGGCCTTTTCCTTCCCCACCAACCACCAATCGCCAACCACCCCAATCACAATTCATCCGCGATCGCGGCGATCTCCTCGGCTTCCTTCCAGGCCGCCGCGAGCAGTGCGAGCTCGCCCTCGAGCGCGCGACGTTCGGTCTCCTCGTGCATCGCCATTTCGAGCGCGAGTCGTTCGGCCGGATCGAGGCGCAGCGCGCCGAGTTGCCGGTACGAGTTTAGCAAAGACATAACGCGTCCACGCGCCGCGCCGAGGTGCGAGACGGAGGCGAGATAGCCCGCCGCATCGCCGAACCGCTCGATCCGCGATACCGCCGTGCGAACCTGGCCGTCCGAGGCGCCGAGCCGATTCGAGCTCGCGACGAGGACGCTCGCGGTTTGCAGCGCGGCCGTGCCCACATAGCGGGCAATGCCTCCGTCATGCACGAGGTGCAGGGTCGAAGAGCCGTCGGAATGCAGCTCGAGCGTCGAGCTCCCAATCTTGTTCGCGCGCACGACGAGCGGCTGTTCGCGAGAGAAAGCGAACGCCGGCGCGTGCGCGGAATTATCCGTAGCCGGAGCCGGCAGCCGCGCCACGACACGATCCTCGCGCCAGTAATCGCGAGCGGCGACCAGACCAGCCATCGGTATCGCACCCATGATGGTCGTCAGCCCGGGAATGGCGATGATCGAGATGGTTCCGGTGAGCAGATAGGGCGCGAGCGCGGGCGCGGCGACGACGCCCAACGCGGCCACGGCGGTGACGCCACCGACCGTCGCGAACTGCACCCGCCGGCGCCGCCGGTTGAAACGCGAGCCGTACCGCCAGGCGGCGAATTCCGGCCGTAGCGGCGCTCCAACGCGCACGAGCTCGAGTCCATCAGCCAATCGCGCGAGCCCGATGTTGCCCGTCGAGACGCGCAGTGTCGTGGAGCGGTACGCGCGCTCGCATTGATCGATCGCGTCCCAGCGCTCGTCGAGTGGTGAAAGATTCCACCGCGCGCAACGCGCGCAGACCACCCAGAGGCGTCCCTTCTTCGCGTCGAAGGCGATGCGGCGGCCGACCGGGAACGATTCGATTGAATCGTTCGCGCCGAGGGGCCCGTTGCAGAAAAGACAGGTGGAGAACACCTGGGGCTACTTGCTAGTGGCGAGATCCGAGTGTCTACAAACCAGCGGTGTGTGATGGTTCGCACACGGGAGTACAGGGCGCAAGGAGCATGCGAGGTCTTCGGTACACCGACTAACGCACTCTTGCTACAATTCACCGAACCTTAATCCACTCTCAATGCTCGCTCCATTCTTTGCCGCGCTGCTGCTGCAAACGCCGTATCAACAGCCGGGCGCCGTCAAGAACCCAGCCGAGTCGTCTCCACCAAGCGGAGACACAACCGGCTATTGGCAGCAGCGCGTGCATTATCGGATCGTCTCGCGACTGGACGAGGCAACGACGCGTCTTCGCTCGCGAGGCGAGCTGGTGTACGTCAACAACTCCCCCGACACGCTGCGCGAGATGTACTTCCATCAGTACCTCAACGCGTTTCGTCCGGGATCGAAGTGGAGTGCAGTCGACGAGCGCGAGGGACGCGTACGCTTTCAGGATCTGCGCGATCCGGACTACGGTTACGAGCGCTTCACGGCGCCCCCAACGGTTGATGGCGCTCCGGTCTTCATCGACTACCCGGGCGCTCCGGACAGCACCGTTGTTCACTTTCGCTTGCCGCGTCCGGTACCACCTCACGACTCGATTCGCGTCGGCTTCGAGTGGGACGCGCGTCCATCGACGGTTTTGCGACGGCAAGGACGTCGCGGACGCACCTGGGACTTTGCGCAGTGGTATCCGAAGGTCGCCGTCTATGATCGCGCCGGTTGGGAGCCGAACCCGTTCGTGCCAGCGGGCGAATTGTACGGCGAGTACGGCACCTATGACGTGACGTTGCTGCTGGCGCAGGATCAGATCGTCGTCGCGACGGGCGTGCCGGTCTCCGGTGATCCGGGATGGGAGCGCGCCAAGCGTGGCGGCGAAGTGCGTCTCGCGCAGACCGCCTACGACACAGTCCCAGCGCCTAACGTCGACGTACCATCGGGCTACCGCGCCGTGCGCTTCCTCGCCGAGAACGTGCACCATTTTGCGTGGTCGGCATCGCCGGACTATCGGTACGAGGGAGGCATTTACGTCAGGCAGCTCCCACCCACGCAATACAAGACGTGGGACACCGTGTCGATTCACGTGCTCTACAAGCCGGCGGACGACACGACATGGGGAGGCGGGCGCGCGCTCAACCGGACGATTACCGCGTTGAAGTGGCTCGAGTCCATCTGGGGCCCGTACGCGTATCCTCAATTCTCGAACGTGCACCGGCTCGAGGGCGGCGGCACGGAGTTCCCGATGATGATAATGGACGGAGGCGCGAGCCAAGGTCTCATTCTCCATGAGGCGGGACACAACTTCACCTACGGCATCCTCGGCAACAACGAGTGGCGTTCGGGTTGGATGGACGAAGGTCTGACCTCGTACCAGACGTCGTGGGCGCAGAGGCTGACGCCGCAGGAGCTGGCGACGCAGGCGTTGCCGCCTCCGCGCATCCCCGAGGGCTACCGAGTCAACGCGAAGACGATCCCGCCGTCGCAGTCGGCGAATCTGGATCTCATCGCGCTCGAGTTTGCGGGACGCTCGGAGCCCATCGGAACCAACGCCGCCGACTTCCGCGACTTCGGAGTTTATAACGTGATGATCTACAGTCGCGGCGAATTGATGTACTCGCATCTCCGCGACGTGTTAGGCGACAGCACGTTTCGCGACTTCTTCCATGACTATTTCAGCCGCTGGGCGCTCAAGCACGTCGACGAGCCCGCGATGCGCGCGTCAGCCGAGCGGCGATATGGCCACGACCTCGGTTGGTTCTTCAATGAGTGGGTCTACCAGAGCGGCCTCCTCGATTACGCGCTTCACGACGTGCACTCGATGCAACGTCCCGACGGACAGTGGGTCACGCGCGTGGAGCTCGTGAAGCGCGGCGAGTATCGGCACCCGATGCTCGTCGGTGCGCGCGTTGGAACCACGTGGACGCTCGCGCGCGGCGACGCGTTGAAGGATCGCCAGACGCTCGAGATCATCACCCCGACGAAGCCCGAGGAGGTGCGCATCGATCCCTACCATTTCACGTGGGATTGGGATCGGCGCGACGATGTCGAGTCGCGTGGCTTTCTTGGCATCAGGAATCCGCGCGTCGTGTTCGACTGGCCCTTCTTGCAACAGAACGATCGCGACCACTCGCTCGTCGCTTTGATGCCCGAACTGTGGTACTCGCAGCCGCTCTCGCGGGGGCTCTGTTCGACGACCGACTGCCACGGGCAGGCGGTGAGCCTCGGACTCCGCGCGCGCGCGAGCTATCTCGCGACCGTCGATAAGTACGATCTCGGCCTCGCCGGCGCCGCAGGTCCGATTCGGCCGACGTTGAGTCACGTGAACGCGTGGGCGCGCATCGACAATCCGTACATGCCGGGCGCGTCACGGCCATGGATCGGTGTGGGCTTCGACGCCGCATTCCTCGACGGCATCGCGCGGGTCGATTTACAGCGTCACTGGGACCTGAGCCCGTTCACCTACGTCGCTGGTCCGCGGATCGATGTCACCGCGCGCCTAACGGGAGCGTACCCGACCGATCGCTTCATCCTTCCCGAACAATGGGCCGACGACCAGGTAACGGAGCTCGGAGGAACGGCGACGGTGCGGATGCCGGAACAGGACGACGGCAGCTATCAATGGTTCGGCGGGTCGCTCGGCGTTGGCTTGGCGCGACCGCGCGTCGGCGGGTCCATGGCGCAGGGCTACGTCCGCGGCGACCTCTCGGGGACTCAGGTTCAGTATTTCCAAAACGGCACGATCGCGCTGATCGGACGTCTCTACGCTGGCGGGGAGAGCCGGGCCCCGCTTCAACGGGCGGTATTCGCGGCGACGACCGACCCGTTGACGTCGTTCTGGAGCAACTGGTACCGGCCGCTCGGCTCCCTCTACAAGCAGGACTGGCTCAACGTGATGCCGCTGGGGGGGGCGATGCTGAGAGGATACTCATTCGGTACCGCGCTCTCGCGCGTTGGCGCCGCGAATGTCGAGCTGGCACAGCGACTTCGTGAGTTCGGGGATCGGTCGAGCGGGAGGCGATCGATTTGGTTCTCGGCGTTCGGAGACATTGCCGCCGCCTCGTCGGACTTCGTGCAATTCGATGGGAGCATGCTGCTCGATGCGGGGGTTGGCCTCTCCCTCCGGGGGCGTCTCTATGATCGCGACGTCCGCTTCCGGCTCGACTTCCCGCTGTTCGTGAAGCAACCCGATCTCGCCGGCGGACCGTCGTTCGCGCAGAAGGGCAGCTTAGGCTTCAGGTATGTGTTCAGCTTGCAAGACGTCTGGTGAGGGCTAGGGGCGTCGGGCGAGGCCAAGTCAGTCGCGCCGTAGCGCTTCGACCGGATCGATGCGCGTCGCTCTTCGTGCAGGGATGAATGCGGCGAGAACGCATGCGCCGAGAAGTGCCGTCGTCACCACGATAAACGTGATCGCATCAGTCGGCTCGATGCCGAAGAGCATGCCGCGGATCGTCCGCGTAAGGGCGACGGCACCGACGACGCCGGCGGCAACGCCTAACGTGGACATCGTCATGCTCTGGCCGACGACGAGGCCGAGGACATTGCGCGTCGTGGCGCCGAGGGCGATGCGGACGCCCAGTTCCGGTGTGCGGGCGCTGACGGTATAGGCCAAGACGCCGTACGTGCCGACCACCGCGAGGACGAGGGACAGTGCGGCAAAGGTCGCGAGGAGCAGCATCGAGAAGCGGCGCCGACTCAGGGAATTGCCGGCGACGTCATCCATCGTCGTTACGCCGATGAGCGGCAGGGTACGATCGATCTCACGAACGGCGGCGCGAATCGCGGGCAGCGCCTGCAACGGGTCGCTCGTCGTCTTGACGACGAGGGATAGGTATGCCTCTCCCTCCTGCCGGTACGATGTGTACGCGATCGGGCGGGGCTGGACGTCAAAACCGTCCTGCCTAACGTTGCCCACGACGCCGACCACGAGATAGAACGGGTCGTGTGGATCGGGGCCGAGTTGAACACGAGCGCCGATGGGATCGTGTCCGCCCCAGAAGCGACGGACTGCTTCATCGTTCACGACGACGGCCCGGGGCTGTACGCCAGCCGCGTCCTGTGAGACGAGGCCGCGACCCGACCGGAGTGGAATGCCAAGGGCACGGAAATAATCGTCGCTCACGGCCGTGTATCCGATCGAGGGCAGCGGACCGTTAGGCATTGCCTCGCCCTCGATGTGCAGTCCGGCGGTCGATGTCCCGCGCAGCGGCACACTCGACGCCGCACCGACGACGCGAACACCGGGCGTCGCGCGGATGCGCTCGAACAGCGTCTCGTAGAACTGAGCGATCTTCGGGCGCGTGTCGTACGCGTTCGACGTCAACGCGAGGCTGACGAGGAGCACATGATCCGGGTCGAAGCCCAGCTCGACACGCTGCAGTCGGTCGAGGCTACGCACGAGCAGGCCCGCGCACACGAGGAGCACGACCGTAAGCGCTGTCTGGCCGGCAACGAGAACACGTCGCCATCGGTCGGCGCGACGGCCCACAACCGTGCGGCTGGTGTCGCGCAGCGTGCGTTCGGCGTCCGCGCGCGAGCCCGCCCAAGCCGGAACGAGACCAAACAGGAGGCCGCCGCCGAGCGACACGATCAGTGCGAAACCGATTACCATCGGGTCGATCGCGACGTCGCCGACGTGCGGCAGGGCGTCGGGTGCAACGGCGAGCAGCGCCCGCGTCGCCGCCCAGCCGATCGCCGACCCGACCATACCGCCGACGAGCGCGAGGAGCAGGCTTTCCGTCAACAGTTGTCTGACGAGTCGATCACGCGCAGCGCCTAACGCCGCGCGGACGGCGAGCTCCCGTTGCCGGCCCAACGTGCGGGAGAAGACGAGATTTGCCAGATTCGCGCAGGCAATGAGCAGCACACACGCGGCCGCACCGGCAAGCACGAGTAAAGCGGTCCGCGCATCGCCAACGAGCGCCGAATGCAGTGGAACGACGCTGACGAGATGGCCGGTGTTCGACGCCGGGAAGGCCTGTTCGTTCCGGTGCGCAATCGTGAGCAGATCGCTCTCGGCGCGTGCCGGCGTGACAGTCGCTCGCAGTCGCGCCACGGCGACCATGTTGTGCAGTTTGCGCGAGCGATTCACGTCAGCGAGTTGGCGCTGAATATTGAACGGCGTCCAGAACTGTTCGTCGCCGCCGAACGTGAAGCGAGGCGGCATCACGCCGATGATCGTCATCGGCACGCCACTCATCATGACGGACCGTCCGACAACCGTAGAGTCCCCGCCAAAGACTCCGCGCCAGGTAGCGAACGTTAGGACGACGACACTCGTCTGCCCGGGCTGGTCCTCGTCTGGCGCAAAGGTGCGACCCAGCATCGGCGGACTGCCGAGAATCGAAAAGACGTTCGCGCTGAAGCGCAAACCGTGGAGGGCGACGGGTTCCGTTGCACCCTGATAATCGAGCGTCGCGTAGCCAACGATGCCGATATCCGTGAGGGTCGATTGTTGCTTGCGGTAATCGACGTAGTCGGCGGCCGCCAACTGGGAGCGCGGCGAATGGTCGGGCCGGTTGTCCTCGTAAACGGCGACGAGGCGATCCGGTTGCGCAAAAGGAAGGGGACGAAGCAAGACGCCGCGGACCACCGTGAAGATCGCGCTGTTCGCCCCGACGCCTAACGCGATAGTGACGAGAGCAATCGCGACGAATCCCGGCGATCGCCTCAGCACGCGACTGGCTTGCGTGAGATCCTGGCGAAGATCGCCGAGCCACTCGCCGCGACGGTCGGCGCGTTCACCGCCTTCGTCGAGGCGACGACAGTACTCGCGCGTGAACTCGACGTCCCCGAACTCGCGCGTGGCCTCGCGGCGCGCGTCGGATTCGCTGAGGCCGCGCGCGATGAGCTCCGCCGCGCGCATCTCGATGTGAAAGGAGAGCTCGTCGTCGACGTCGGCACGAATGCGCTTCGTCGTGCGCGAGGGAAATCGAAACGATCGACCGCCTTGTGGGCTCACGGTTGGTCCTCGTCAGGCAGGGGAAAGGACGCGTGTCACCGCGTCCGCGTACGTGCGCCAGCCTTCCAGTCACATGGTGACTGGAAGGTGTCGTCTGGCGCGCGAGGCGTCAAGCCTCACGAGCTGTTGGGGACTTACTCCCGCCGCTTCCGGCGATCGCTCCACCAGATCGCGATGACCATCCAAACGCTCACCGCACCTGCGACCACGAACCCCCACGTGCCGAGCGTCTTGCGCGTCGTGATCACCATCGCGCTCGCGACGATGATCGCGGCCAGCACCAGCCCGGAGAAGATCCGGTTCGCCACCTTTTGCAAGCCATCGAGAAGGATTCTCAGCTGTGGCACCTCCACCCGCGTCGCGAACTCGCCCGAGGCGAGACGCTGCGTCACGAGATCGAGGCGATGCGGCAACGCCGTCAGCAAATCGCCACTCTGCATAACGAGCTGCATGAGCTTGCGGGGATTGAGCTCGCGGCGGGCTTTGTCGGCGGCGATCTGACTGCCGTACTCGCGAATGGTCGTGATCGGACTGTAGCTCGGTTCCAGCGCGCGGGTCACCGCGTCCAGATTGAATAGCGCTTTGGCGAGGAGCGTCAGCTCGGCGGGGAGCCGGAGCCCACGGTGAAATGAGATGTTGATCAACTCGAAGAGAATCGCGCCCGCCTGCACCTCGCCGACGGCGAGGTCGTAATTGCGGGCCACGAGTCCCGCGATGTCGCGGATATATTTGGCGCGATCGAATTCCGGCAATTCCTCGCCGATCTCGACGAGCGTCGCCGCCGCGTCGTCGGAGCGATTGTCCGACAGGTCCATCAGCAGGCGGATGATCTGATCGCGGAGCGCGTTCGAGAGTCGCGCCGTCATCCCGAAGTCGATGAGCGAGAGTCGAACGTCGATGTCGTCCGGCTGGGGTGCCGCGTGCTGCTGTGCTTGCGCCTCGAGGCGTGCGAGCGGCGTGACGGCTGGGCGCGTCGCGTGGCGACGATCGATGGCTTTCGCTTCCGAGGGCGTGAGTGGATTCTCCGCGTCAGGGAGAACGACGAAGACGTTTCCCGGATGCGGATCGGCGTGAAAGTGTCCGTCGATCGTGATCTGCTTCAGGTACGCCCGCGTCAGCTCGTCCGCGACCGCGTGGAAGTCGTGCTCGATGCGCGTGAGCGGCGAGACCTCGCTGATCTTCTCGCCCCGGATGCGTTCCGTCGTGAGTACTCGGTGGGTCGTGTAGCCTTCGATGACGCGCGGAATGAGTATTCGTGGAAATTCCGCGAGCGACCGCCGGAACGCCGCTGCGTTGCGCGCTTCGATGCGGTAATCCAGCTCGTCGGCCAACGCTCGTTCGAGTTGCTTGATGATTCCCACCATGTCGACCCGCAATCCAGCCTCGGTATGCGCGGTGAGAAATCTGGCAAGCTCACGGAAATACTCGATCTCGTCGGCGAGCTGCGCGCGGATGTTCGGTCGCTGCACTTTCACGACTACCTGTCGTCCATCGCGCAGCGTTGCGGCGTGTACCTGACCGAGGCTCGCCGTGCCAATCGGCTCATCGTCGAACGTCTCGAACAGCTTGCTGATTCGTGCGCCCAGCTCCGCCTCGATCGTTGCGCGCACGTCCTCGGTCGGAATCGGTCCGACATCGTCCTGCAGCAGCTCCAGCTCCTCGATGTACGTCGACGGAAGGAGATCAGGACGTGTGGACAGCACCTGTCCGAGTTTGACGTACGCCGGTCCGAGCTCTACCAGTCGCTTGCGGAATGCTTTCGCCTTTTCCGGCGAGGGTGCTCCATTCGAATCGGCGCTTTCGGGCTCGGGGGCGATGCCCTGCAGCCCTTGCTGCTTCGCAAAATCGGCCAGCCCATAGCGCGTGAACAGCCCCACCGTCGCTGCGAGCTTCGGCAGATACTTCGGTTCGAGGATCATTGGACACGTCCGAAGCACGGAGCATGCCCGCTGGGCTACGGGTAGAGAGCTGAGGGTAGAGGCTAGAGAAATTGAGGGTACTGGGTAGAGCCTAAAGCGATGCTCGTAGCGCGTCGCAAACGCGGCGTTTAGCGTGAAGCGTACTTCGAAGCCACCTGCCCTCAGCTTTCTACCCTCTGCCCTCAGCTCTCTACCCTCTACCTTCAGCTCTCTACCCTCTACGCGATGTCGGGTCCCGTCAACATCACGCACGTTCCGAAACCCTGGGGTCACGAGACCATTTGGGCGCGCACCGACACGTACGTCGGTAAGATTCTGCACATCAATGCCGGCCAGGCGCTTTCGGTGCAGTACCATAACGTGAAGGACGAGACGGTCTACCTGTTGTCGGGAAAAATCATCTATCGCGTTTGGCAGAATGGGGGCGACGGGGAGCCAACTGACATCGGACTTCGGATCGGCCAAGCCTATCGCATAACGCCGCACACAATCCATCAGATGGAAGCCGTAACGGACTGCGACGTCCTCGAGGTCTCGACGCCGCATCTCGACGACGTCGTGCGGCTCACGGATCGCTACGGACGGGAGGGAACGAGCGCACCATGAAGGTGATCATACCACTGGCCGGGAAAGGCACCCGTCTCCGGCCCCACACTCACATTACGCCGAAGCCGATGCTCAAGATCGCGGGCAAGCCCGTGATCGATTATGTAATGGAGGACCTGCAAGCGCTCGGCAACGTCGATCAGGTCATCTACATCACGGGTCACCTCAAGGAGAAGGTCGAGCAGTACGCCCGCGCGAAGTATGCGTTTCCCAGCGTTTTTGTCGAGCAAAAGGAGCAGCGAGGGACGGCCGATGCGGTCGCGCTCGCCCGTCCGTACATCGACGAACCCGTCATGATCATTTTCGTCGACACGATCTTCGACGCCGACTTCTCGGTGGTGAAGCGCCACGATGCCGACGGGATCATCTGGGTGAAGGAGGTCGAGGATTATCAGCGATTCGGCGTCGTCGTCACCGATCGTGACGGCAACATGACGAAGATCGTCGAGAAGCCGTCGACGCCGATTTCGAAGCGCGCGAATATCGGTTTGTACTATGTGAAAAACTGGAAGCTGATGCTCGACGGAATCGATTGGGTGTTGAAGCAGCCGCCGAACAAAGGTGAGTATTATCTCACGGACGCCTTCCAGTACATGATCGACAAGGGTGCGAAGATCAAAGTCATCGACGTCGAGGGATGGTACGACGCGGGGAAGCTCGACACCCTGCTCGACACGAATCGCACGATCCTCGAGAAGCGGAAGGCGGCGCGACGTCCCAAGTCGGTGCCGAAGGACGTCACGCTCGTCGATCCCGTGTACATCGAAGACCACGTGACGCTCAAGGCCTCGAAGATCGGTCCAAACGTGTCGGTGAGCACCGGTAGTACGATCGAAGACTCCGAGTTGAGTGACACGATCGTTGGCTCGAAATCGTCAGTCCGCCGCTCGACGCTCAAGAACTCGATGGTCGGAGACGAAGCCGTTGTCGAGGGAATTCACGGCGAGATGACCATCTCCGATCACTCCGAAGTGAGAGGCCGGAGCTGATCGTCGTCGACGCGTTCACGAAGCTGTACGGAGATCTCGTCGCGGTCGAGAATCTCTCGTTCAGCGTCGCGCCCGGAGAGGTGCTCGGTCTCGTCGGACCGAACGGGGCCGGGAAGACGACCACGTTGCGTACGATCTCGGGCATCATCGCTCCAACGCGCGGCACCATCTCGATCGCCGGGCACCCGCTTGCCACTCAACCCGTTCAAGCGAAGCAGCGGCTGGCCTTCATTCCCGACGAACCACAGCTCTTCGAGTACCTAACGGTGGAGGAGCATTTGCGATTCGTCGGACGCATGTACGGCGTCGCCGACGCGCCGGCGCGCATTCCACCGCTCCTGGCCGAGCTCGAGCTGTCCGAGAAGAATCGCGCGCTTCCCACGGAACTATCGCGCGGCATGAAACAGAAGCTCGCGATTGCGTGCGGTTTGCTGCACGACCCGGCGGCCCTCATTCTCGACGAACCACTCACCGGCCTCGATCCCGCCGGAATGCGCCGCATGCGCCAGACGATCGCCGCGCGCGCGAGCGACGGTGCCGCCGTCATTCTCAGCTCGCACTTGCTGCACCTCGTCGAGGAGTTGTGCACCAAGCTGCTCGTCATCCATCACGGACGGGCGATCGCTTACGGCGCGTTCGACGCCATCGTCGCCGAGCGACCGCAGCTTGCGGGCCGAGGACTGGAGGATGTCTTCCTTGCGCTCACGAGCGATCGCGAATGAGCGAATAGTCATGGTGGACGCGCTGCTCTACCTCACGCGCGTCAGCATTCGGAACCGCTTCGGCCAACAGGCGCGCCGGCTGCGGCAGCCTCGTTACGCACTCGCGCTGATTCTTGGCGCCGCCTATTTCTGGCTGATCCTGTTGCGTCCAAGCGTACAGCCAGGCCGCGCGCCGACGTCGCTCTGGACGAACTTCGAGTCGGTCGTCGCGCTCGGCGTGCTGCTCCTCCTGATCGGAGCGTGGGTGTTCTCGGGCGAGCGTATGGCGCTCGCGTTCAGCCCGGCCGAGCTTCAGTTCCTCTTTCCCGCGCCGCTCCCGCGCCGAGCACTGATTCTCTACAAGCTCTTCCGGACGCAGCTGGTCATTCTTTTCAATGCGGTGATCTGGGTCTTCGTGCTGCGACGATCTGGCTCCGTACTCGCGGCGCCGCTGCGGTTCGTGGGCACCTGGATGCTGTTCACGAATCTGAGCCTTCACCGGCTCGGCGCGGCGCTCGTCCGAACGTCGCTCGTCGAGCATGGCCGCGCGGGCATTCGTCGAAACCTCCCGGCAATTATCCTCGGGGTTACCGGAGCAATTGCCGTGGGGCTCATTCTCTGGGACGCGGTGCCGGTGCTTCGCGTTGCACGCGCCGCGAAGGAAATCGCGAGCGGCATCGAGGCTGCCGCCGATCTTCCCGCGGCGCGCGCGCTGCTTTTCGTTCCGCGATTGATCGTCGCACCGTCGTTCGCGCAGACAACCGCCGGATGGCTGCGCGCGACGGGCGGCGCACTGCTCATCCTCGTCGCACAGGTCGTGTGGGTGGTGCGCAGCGACGTCGCCTTCGAGGAAGCAGCGGTTCAGGCTTCGATGGAACGTGCACGTCGGATCGACGCGAGGCGACGCCGTACGTCGCAGCCGCGCTCGCACGCCGGAAAGAAGGTCAAGCGGTCCATCCCGCTCGCGCCTCGTGGTAACCCGGCCGCGGCGATCGTGTGGAAGAATATCTTGCTGCTCATGCGCACGGGACGCGTCGGCTCGATGGTCGGGCTATGCATGATGGCGATCATCTTCGCGCTGCCAACGATCGAATCTCGTGGCATCGATGGGCGATTCCTCGCGGTCGTATCGCTGATCATGGTGCTCTTGCTGATCATTCTCGGGTCGCGCGTCCTGCAGAATGACTTCCGGCAAGATGTGGATCATCTTCCGACACTCAAGACGCTCCCGCTGGCCGGCAATCGAATCGTCGGCGCAGAAGTGATCTCGTCGGCGTTACCAATCTCGGTGCTTCAGCTCATTCTCGTTCTCGTCGCCTTCGTGGCCACGTTAGGCGATTCCGATCTCCCCGTCGATCTGGTGCGTCGCACCGCGATCCTCCTGATGTCGCCGTTGATTCTGCTGAGCGTGAACCTAACGACGGTAACGATTCAGAACGCGGCCGCGTTGCTCTTTCCAGGTTGGGTACGGGTGACGCCGGTGGTCGGCGGCGGCATCGAAGTCATGGGCCAGGGCATACTTGCGACGGGGATGCTGCTCCTCACCTTCATCGTCGCCCTCTTGCCCGCGGCGGCCGCATCCGCCGCCGTCTGGTGGGCGCTCTCGAACGTGCCGAACGCCTGGATCGTGGCGGTGCTCGCCGCGGCTGGCGCGTTGCTCGGCGAAACCTGGTGGGCGATTCGTGGCCTCGGCCGACGGTTCGAGAGGATGGAGCCTTAGCGTTTCAACTCCTGGAACACGTTGATGCCGGCGCCGATCAGCAGCGATACTGTTCCGTTCACCAGCGCGACGCGCGTGCGATTACTCGTCGCCGGCCGCCAGGAGGCTTGGGCAAAGCTTCCCGCGTAGGCACCCACGATGCGCGGGACGGCAATGGGATGCTGCCCATGCTGCGTGAAATCGGTGACGCCTTGCCAAAGCGCCCACGACAACCGGTTACCTACGCCCCGACAGGGACACGGTTGGTAATCCAACGGGCGCTGAAGCGCCGCGGCGAGTCCCTCGCCGACTGCCTCCTGAATCACGAATTCGCCGATGTTCGACGCCGCTCGCTTCCGATAACCCTCCCAGCCCTTGCCCCATTCGGCCGGCTCGTTTTGCATCTGGTCCACCTCTGCGTAGGCGAGTCCCATGCCGGTTCCGTAGACCAGATCTCGGCCAAAGCGATTGAGTCGTGTCGACGAGTCGCGACCAACGCGCACCTGAGCCTGAGCGGCACCTGCAGCAATTGTCAAAAGCACAGCGGCGAGAACGGGGGAGGTGCGCATTCAGTCCGCCACCGCGTAGCCGGAGAGGTGACTCGTCGTGAAGGTGATTCGCCGTGACAGCTTGTCGTCGACACCGCCCATGTCCTCGAGCAGCTGCTTCGTTACTGGATCGATGTGATAAACGTGGAGCGTCTCTTGATTGATGTCGTTACGATTGCAGCGAGAGTAATCGATGGTAATCGTGACGGGCTGCTGAAAGAGGAACGACTGAAAACCGACGGCGCTGACGTCGATCTCCATGTAGTTCGACGCCGGAACCGTCACCTGGAAGAGCGTCGGAACGGTGAGCACGCCCGCCGGAATCGTGATACCAGTGACGCCTAGGTTCACGCTGCCGCCGAGTAAATCCAGGAGTCCCGTTGTCGACGTGGTCTGATTCGTCGGACACTCGACGAGCGACGGACCCCTGTCCTGGCTCGGTGAGTTCCCGGGGCTTGGAGCAGTGGCACGTTGCTCGCCGCAGGAATTGGCGACCAGCATCGCTGCGACGACAGCGATCACTTTGCTCGCGCGCAGTACTTCGTCGTATCTGACGCTCATTCTCGCTTCCGGAAAGGGAGGCTCGCAGCCGATCAGCGCGAGCGCCGCTCCGAGGGTGCAACGGACGTGCCTGACTCCAACGAACTCATCGACGAAGGGATTGCTGCAGAAAGGCTTGGGCTGATCGATCGCGCGGAATCATGTTATTCGCTCGCGGCTCAGAGCGAGGATCCATGTGTTCAGGCCCGAGCCTTCACAAAGCTGGCCGGCGTTCACCGATCGCGAGCGGACTGGGATCTCGCCCTCGAATGGGCACGACGAGCGCAGGAGGTCGCGCGCGCGAGCGGAGAGCGCTCGATTGAAAACGAAGCGATCGTCGCCGAGGCGAATGTCTTGATGTGTCGCGGTGACTTCGCTGCGGCGACATTCGTTTTCGAGTCGCTGCTCGTCTCTGAGCTCGAGCCCAGATTGCGGGGCGTGGTCCTACAGAATCTCGGGTCGATTCTCGCGCAGAAGGGCCAACTTGGCTCTGCCGAGCGCGCGTTCGCCGAATCGTATGGCTACTTCCGGCAAGCGGGATATCGGCGCGGCGAGGCGATCGCCCTCAACAACTATGGCCGGGTGGCTCTGGACCGAAAAAACATCCCGCTCGCCGAGCGTTCACTCGAGGATGCGTTGAGCCTTGCGCGAGAGGTGGAGGACAGCGATCTCGTAGCGCTCGCGACGCTGAATCTCGCGGAGGCGCTGACGCAGCGCCGCGAGGACAAGCGCGCGAGGGATCTCGCGAGTGCGGCCTTCGGTCACTTTCGATCGTCGGGTAATCGCTGGCGGCAGGTCGAGTGTCTGCGCCTGCTCGGCGCCTTGCACGAGCGCGAACAGTGCACCGACGATGCCGAGCGATGCTTCGAGCGTGGGCTCAAACTGGCCGAAGAGATCGACGCGAAGAGCGAGATCGCGTTGCTTCGGGAGGCGCTCGCGCGCGTGCGCGCGTCCCGGCACAGAAGCTGACCGACCCTCCGGAGAGAACGAGACTCTAGACGGAGGTGCCCTGAGCGGCCTCCAGAAGCCCGCGGAGCTCGTCCCCGGTGCAGTCCGGCCAACAGCTCGGCACGCCCTCGACCGCGCGCTCCTCGGACGGCTCCAGGAACGAAGGCCGGGAAAATAGCAGTGAGCGCGGTCCCCGCTCCATCTCGGGTTTTCGGACGTCGACGGTCCAGACTTCGCCGTCGTGGCCAAGGAAAACGAGACCGAATGGCATAATGCGGCTCGATTGCGGATCCGAGAAATCTTGGCGCACAGGATGCGTAGTCCGGCAGCATGGGCGCGAGCAACACGGAAACGAATGTGCAAGATCGCCATCCTTCGCAAGTCCAGGGTGCTCGCGGGCGGGCGGTGATCGCACTCGCACACCTCGAGCAGGGGCAGCGCGACGCGATGGAGGAGCTCCGGGTAGCTCTCTGCGAATATGTGGGAGCCTTACGTCACAGCGGCGTCTCTCGCGATGAGACTCTGGCAAGCATACGAGCGCTCGTCACGGTGCCGGCGACACCCGAGGGGACTCTTGCGCTCACTCCGGTGGTTCGCGAGGCGCTCGCCGAGCTTACCCTGCGGTGGTGCGAAACCGAGTACGACCGTCTGGCCGAGCAGCCGCGCGCGGTTTGAGCCGCGCCTCAATCGGCCATTTCGGCTGCACCGAAGACGATCGTGAGCGCGCGGAAGACGCCACGCGCCCCGTCGGTGTTATCGAACCACTCACTCTGCGTATGGGCATCTCCACCGCGACCGCCGGCCCCGATCGCGATGGCCGGAATGCCACGAGCGATCGGCACGTTCGCGTCGGTCGACGCCGTTGCGACATCGGGCTCGCGCCCAACGAGTCGCGTCGTCGCTAGCGCGTGCCTCACGAGCGGATGCTCCACCGAGGTCTCGCCGCAGGGTCGAGTCCCGATCGGCTGTATGGTCATGGAGAGCGCGCGCGTCCCGAAGGCGCGGCGATTGTTCTCCTCTTCGCACGCCGCGCCCGAAGCGACCTGGATCTCCCGTTCATAGCGGTCGAGCATGTCGGCCGACGTCGAGCGCAGATCGATCTCGAGCCAGGCGTGATCGGGGATGGAGTTGACGGAGATCCCACCGCCGATGCGACCGACGGAGAGCGTGGTGCGCGGCTCGAGGGGTAGACGAAGAGCAGCCAATCGGGCGGCAGCGCCGGCGGCGGCATGCACTGCGTTAGGCGAGCCGAAAGCGGCCCAGCTGTGCCCTCCGCTTCCGATGAAGCTCACCCGATAGCGACGGCTGCCCAGGGCACGCGTTACGATTCGCTCGTCACCAGCCCCGTCGAGAGCAATCGTCGCCGCGGCGTTATTGCCGCGCTCGTCGAAGTAACGCTTCGCGCCACGCAGATCGCCGAGCCCCTCCTCACCCGTCGTGGCAACGAAATCGATCGGACGTCTCGTTGACAATCGCACGCCGTCGATCTCTTCGGCAATCGCGAGCATCACGGCGAGGCCGCGCCCGTTGTCGTTGATACCAGGACCAATCAGTCGCCGGCCGTCGCGTTTCACGAATAGTGAAGTGCCGCGCGGAAATACGGTGTCGAGGTGCGCGCAGACGACGACTGGAGACAGCTTGCTCCGGCCGGGCCTCTGCCCGACGACATTTCCGGCATCGTCGGTCTCGACATCCTGCAGTCCGATCGCTCGGAACCGATCAGCGACAAAAGCCGCTCGCTCCGCTTCCTCGCCCGTAGGCGCTGCGATTTCGGCGAGCGTGATCTGCGCGTGGACGATCGATTCGTCGCGCGCCGCCAGTCGTGCGCGCGCCGATGCTAACGCGCGAAATGTCGCCACGCTATCCAGATTCGCGCGCGAGGATCGCGCGGACAGGGGGGCGTGCGGAGACATGTCTTGATTTGAACCGCGCTGTCCACGGGACGCAAGTAGTAGATTGCGCCGTCACCGGACGAGGCCATTCACGAGATGAAGGCATCACGCCCGCGCTTGAGTCGGAATGTTTACGCGCTCACGGCGGTGAGTTTTTTCACCGACGTGTCGAGCGAGATGATCTATCCGCTGCTTCCGGCATTTCTTACGATCACGCTGGGTGCGAGCGCGAGCTTTCTTGGAGCGATCGAGGGTGCCGCCGAAACAACCGCTGCGCTGCTGAAGCTCGCGAGCGGGTGGTGGTCCGATCGCGTTCAACGGCGCAAGCCGCTCGTTCTCGCTGGCTACGCCATCGCCTCGATCATGCGACCGCTCGTCGCCCTCGCGCGATCCGCGGCGCAAGTGCTCGTGATTCGCGTCTCCGATCGGGTTGGTAAGGGAATTCGAAACTCTCCGCGAGACGCGCTGATCGCCGATTCGGTAGACGCGAGCAATCGCGGTCGCGCCTTCGGTTTCAATCGAACTGGAGATCACGCAGGCGGTGTCGTCGGCCCGCTCATCGCGTTCGCGCTCGTGGAGTGGCGCCACGTCGCGCTGCGTACCGTGTTCTGGTGGGCTGTTTTGCCTGGCGCGCTCGCAGTCTTGACCGTTGTGTTCGGTGTGAAGGAGGTGCCGCGGCCCACCGTCGCCGTCACCAGTCACCAACAACCAACCACCACCAGCCGGCAGCAGCCACTTGGCGGCCGTTTCTGGGCCGTCCTGGGCGTCATCCTCCTCTTCACGCTCGGCAATTCGACGGATGCCTTTCTTCTGCTGCGCGCGCAGCAGCTCGGAGTGCCCGTTGCCTTCGCACCGATTCTTTGGGCATTCCTTCACGTCGTAAAGTCATTGTCCAGCACGCCGGGTGGCGCGCTATCGGATCGCGTCGGTCGCAAGCCGCTCCTCGTTGCGGGCTGGCTTCTGTACGCGCTCGTCTACTTTGGCTTCGGGCGCGCCAGCGCACATTGGCATGCGTGGGCGCTCTTCGGAGTTTATGGAGTTTTCTTCGGGCTCACCGAGGGCAGTGAGCGCGCGCTCGTCACCGATATGGTTCCGTCCGCACGACGCGGTACCGCATTTGGCTGGTACAACCTCACCATTGGAGTCGGCGCGCTGCCGGCGTCGATCATTTTCGGTGCGCTGTGGGACAGGCTGGGCTCGCGGCAGGCGTTCGACTTCGGCGCCTCCTTGGCGCTGGCCGCGGCGATGGGCATCGCGGTGATTGGCGCAGCGCAGAGGGTAGAGGGTAGAGGGTAGAGGG
>DASXKV010000052.1 GCA_036496605.1 Gemmatimonadaceae bacterium
GCCCCTCTCGACGCGCCCCTCTCGACGCGCCCCTCTCGACGCGCCCCTCTCTATCCAACTACTGAAGAAGCTCCCTCACCCGCGCCGGGTCGACGTTACCGCCACTCATCACCGCGACTACTCGCCTGCCACCGACCGGTATCTTCCCCGATAGCACGGCTGCCGTGGCCGCCGCGCCTGCGCCTTCGGCCAGCAGTTTCGTCGAGAATAAGAGTTCGCTCATCGCGCGCATGATCTCGTCGTCGTCCACGAGCACGATCTCGTCGACGTAGCGCTGGACGATCGGAAGGGTGAGGTCGCCTGCCATCGGTGCCGCGAGTCCGTCGGCAATGGTCTTCATCGACTCGAGCCTAACGGGACGACCCGCCTCGAGGCTCTTGTGCATCACGGCCGCGCCGGTCGGCTCGACACCGTACACCTTCACTGATGGCCGCGCTTCCTTGATCGCCACCGCCACGCCGCCAATCAGTCCACCGCCGCCGATCGGGACGATGACGTCGTCGAACTCGTCGAGCTGATCGAGAATCTCGAGCCCCACAGTGCCCTGGCCGGCCATGATCGCGTCGTCGTCGAACGGATGCACGAAGGTGAGCGACCGTTCGATCGACAGCTCGTGCGCGCGGGTGAACGCCTCGAGTCCACTCGAGCCGTGCAGCACGACTTCGGCGCCATAGCCGCGGCTCGCGTCGACCTTGGTGCGCGACGCAGTCGTCGGCATGACGACGGTGCACTGCACGCCCGCATCCCGTGAGGCCCACGCCAGCGCCTGCGCATGATTGCCGGCCGACACCGTGATGACGCCGCGCGAGCGCGCCGCGTCGTCGAGCGACGCGAGCCGATTGAGCGCGCCGCGGACCTTGAACGAGCCGGTCTTCTGCAGCGACTCGCACTTGTGATACAGCACCGCACCGACGCGCGCACCAAGTCGAGTTGCCGAGAACACCGGCGTATGGTGGACGCGATCGCCGATGCGCTCGCGGGCGCTGCGAATGTCGGAGAGGGAGAGCATGGACAAAAAGCTGCGAGGGGCTAGGGGCTAGAGGCTAGGGGTAGCGGCGACTCTCTCCATCTAGCCCCGGCCCCTAGTCCCTGGCCCCAGCCCCTCCTGTGGCCGAATCGCCGCGCCGCGCGTCTCAAAGCATATGCCTGCTGCCCTCCCCCGCCCCGGATGCCTCGTGCGGTCGACGCTGGCGCTCCTCGGCGTCCTCTTCGCTCCGCTCGGTATCTGGTTCCTCCGCGACGGTCGACATCGTTACGTGACCCAGAGCGTGGCCCTATTCATTGGCGCCCTCCTCTGCTTCTATTTTGCCTTCCGGCGGAACTCGGCGTTAATGTCGGCCCTCGAAGGGCTCGACGGGTAGCGGTGCCGTCGCCGGCAGAATGGATGGGTCTATTCAGAGCGAATCTCATCATGCGTGAGCGTTTACTCATTGCATTCCTTTCCGCGTGGCCGGCGTTCGCCGGGGCGCAGTGGTCGTCCGCGCCCATCGGTACCGACGCCGAGCTGCGCGGCCTGAGCACCGCCGGCTCGAGCGTCGTGTGGGCGAGCGGCACGCGCGGACGCTACGCGCACAGCATCGACGGCGGACGGAGCTGGCGCGTGGACAGCGTGCCGTCGGCGGCCTCGCTCGATTTCCGCGCCGTCCATGCACTCGACGCGCGGCGCGCCTGGCTGATGAGCGCCGGTGACGCCGACAAGGGGCAGGCGCGCATCTATCGCACGACCGACGCGGGTGCGCACTGGTCGCTCGTTTACTCGACCGCTCAGAAGGGCGTGTTCCTCGACGCGATCGCGTTCTGGGACGCGCAGCACGGCATCGCGATCAGCGATCCCGTCGACGGACGGTTCTTTCTCCTCACGACGAACGATGGCGGCGGCACGTGGACGCGGATTTCACCCGACCGCATTCCCGCCGCGCTACCTGGCGAGGCAGCGTTCGCGGCCAGCGGCAGCTGCCTAACGGTTCAGGGCGAGAGCGACGTCTGGATCGGCACCGGTGGCGGTGTGACCGCGCGCGTCTACCATTCGGTCGACCGTGGCCGTACCTGGAGCGTCGCCGACACACCGATCCATGCCGGGAGCGCGTCGTCAGGAATTTTTTCGTTGGCGTTCCGCGACGCACGGCGTGGCGTGGCCGTGGGCGGCGATTATCAGATGGTTCGCGGTGGGCTGCCTAACGTCGCGCTCACCGGCGACGGCGGCCGCACGTGGCGCATCGCGAAAGGGCCGCTCCCGGTCGGCTATCTCTCCTCCGTCACGTTCGTCCCCGGCAGCTCGAGCGTCGTCGCCGTGGGCCTCGCCGGCACCGCATTCTCGAGTGACAACGGTGAAACCTGGCTCATGGTGGACAGCGTCGCCTACAACGCCGTGCACTTCGAGTCGCCGAGTCTGGGATGGGCGGTAGGGCCGAAGGGCAGACTCGCGCGGTGGGCGGGGCTCATGAGTCTCAGGATTACCAAGTAGCACCTGCGGTAGAGCACCTCAGGACGACAAGTGCAAGGCCCAGACGAGCACGGCACAGACGATACCGGTCACAATCGACCGAATCCACACGCCTAACGCTTGCTGCCTGATTTGTTGTCTCTCTTCCGCATTCAGGCGCGCCTTGCCGCCGCCTTCGACCTCGCGCTCCCCGAGCGCGGCCAGGACCACTCAGGTTCGCCCTCGCGCCTGGAAATAGCCTAACGCGGCTGCGGTGAAGGGAACTACCAGCAAAACATACCACCAAGCGCTCGCTCGGGTCACACTCAACAGCGCCGTCGTGATCGTCGCGATGCCTAACCACACGAGACCGCCGATGAGTCGCCGACGTTTCCCACGCTCGGTGATATTGGAGACGCGCGGCATCTCAGCGACGCCGCGGGCGTGGTGACGACTCGCCGCACTGCGACAACAACTCGTGCGGCGTGATCGCCATCGGGTAGAGATCGCGCGCGTCGCGCGCTTCCGGCCGCGCGCGCTCGCACCGCCCCACATTCAACCACGCTTCGGCGAGCCGCAGGTGAATGCGATAGCTCCCCGGATCGTAGATCGACGCACGCTCGAGCGCCGACGTGCGGCTGCTTGCCGTCACCGTCGCCATCGCGGCCATCTGCAGGGCGCTCCGCCCGACGGCGAAGAGACCCACGGCCAAAACGAGAACCGGCGCCCAACGCCTCAGGCCAGAGTTCATTACCTGTCGCGGCGTCGACGGCGAGACCGGTTCTGCGTAGATACCGAGGAGCAACCAGACGAAGAGTGTCGGCGGTGCGATCAGGAGCACCGCGTCGAAGGCGCCGACGACCAACGTGACGATCACCGTTGCCGCGAGCACGAGCGCACCGAACACACCCTCCGCGCCGCGCGCGATCCGCGCATGCCACGCGGCCAGACCGAGAAATGCGACGAAGATGAGTATCAGCAACACAGTCGCGGGCGCTCCACGCTCCGCCGCGAAGGCAACCCAATCGCTGCTCGGCCACGGGTTCGACGTCATTCCTTCGTCGAGACTGCTCAGCGACGCATCGCCGTGCGACGCATAACGCGGATACTCGACCGACCAATTACCTGGCCCGACGCCGAGGATCGGATTGGCAGCCATCATGCGGAGCGAATTCGTATACTGCACGAGACGGCCCCGGCCGCTCCCCTCCTGGTAGTTCACCATCCCGCGCACGGACTCGAGATAGGGATTCTTGCTGTTCCACTCGAGCGTGTTTGGGAGCACGAGCGCAATCGCGGCGCCGATCGCAGTGGCGACGCCGAGGGAAATCAGCCGGCGCGAGGTCTCGGGCCCGCTCCAGCGAGAACGGGTGGCAAAAGCCACGATGACGACCGGCAGCGCGGCTCCGAGTAGCGCCAGCCACGCGGCTCGGCTCCTCGAAAGCACCTCCGCCGCTGCGACCACGGAGATGAGGATCGCCGCGAACAGCGTCGCTGCGGAGCGACGTGTCGTTACGCCGCAGTAGACGATCGTCGGCGCGACGATGGCGCCAAGATGCGCCATGAAGTTCCGATTCCCGAAGGTGCCGCCGGGCGAGCGATTCAAGCTGAAGTACTCGGACGTGATGCCGTAGGCTTGGAGTAGTGCCGTCACCGCGCCCACAGCGCCGGCCAGCCCGAGCGCCCAGAGGACGGGCCGCGCGAGTCCGTCGCGTCGAAGAACGCGTCCGATCCAGAAGAGCGCCGCGCCCGACAGCGAGATCGCCAGCGCTCGCGTCGACAGCCACCGATTACCGGCGAAGGCAGCCGAGACCGCGCTGAGAGCCAGATAGGCGATTAGGAGCCAGTCGATTCGCGCGAGTGACAGTCGACCACGAGGCAGGATACAGCACAGCGCCGCCCCGGCGGCGGCGATGTGCAGCACCAACTCCTTCGGAACGAAGTAGCGGTCGAGATCGAAGGGCTTGTACGGCAGGGACGCCAACACCACGGCCAGCGCGCCCAGCTGGACGAGTACGAGAGCGACGCGGTCGGCGCGCGGCGGCGAAATTGACGGAGACGTCATGCGGTGGGGAATGAAAAACCCCCACAGCGTTGGGCGCCAGAGTCTGACCGAAGGTGCTACGCTCTAGGCAATCGCATGCAATCGCGTTCGCTCGTACGCATCGCGCACGGCATCCTTCACTTCGTCCCATGTGCAGTTCGAGTCGCCTCGCGCTTGCTCCCAGCCGCGAGCGAGATCGTCCGCGACCTCGTTATCCCACCCTCGGTCGCCATAGAAGAACGCCGACTCATGGCCGTACTTGTACGCGGGCCGGTAGTACTCGTAGGCGCGATCCGCGTGCGTGTAAGAACAATCGCCGTAGTTGTCGCGCCAGTACTCGTCCTGCCCTGCCCAATCGACCGGACGCTTGGTTCCCGGGGTGCCGCGATCAGCGGGCGCGCGCTCGCTCGAGTCAGCCATCTTGATCACTCCGTTGAATTCGGCTGACCCCGGTGCAAGGCGCGAGCCTGTCGTGTGCGCATCCGAACCCTATTTTTCAGCTTCCACGCTCCGCTATGCTATAAGGAATATGAATCGTCGCGATTGGCTCCAACTCACGGTCGCTGGCCTGGCGACGTCGGCCTTCTCTCGCGCCGCCAGCGCTAGTCCGCGCGCGACGCGCGTCACGGTCTACAAGAGCCCGACCTGTGGCTGCTGCGCAAACTGGGTCGCGCACATGAAGAACAACGGGTTTACCGTCGAGGCCCACGACGTCGATGACAGTATGCTCGAGCAGGTGAAGATCACCGCCGGCGTACCGACTGTGCTCCGGAGTTGTCATGTCGCGCTCGCGAGCGGATACGCGTTCGAGGGCCACGTTCCCGCGGATCTTGTAAAAAAGGTGCTGTCGACCAGGGCCAAGCTCGCCGGCTTGGCAGTGCCAGGTATGCCAGCGGGCTCTCCCGGAATGGACATGGGAGGGCGAGCGGATGCGTACGACGTGATGGCATTCGATCGGGCTGGTAAGAGTTGGGTCTATTCGCATAAGGGGTAGGAGGGCGGTTCTAGAAGAGCGGCTCTAGGAGCCGCCTTTTCTAGGTAGCCGAACGACCTTCCGCCCCTTACAGGGGTATTCGCTTACAAAAGGTTGTCAGGCGCACCGTTTGCTGCGGTTCCGCTCGGCGTTTGTTTTCGCCGGGGCTAGGGCACGGGCAGGGCCGCACTGGCTCCTGCGCGCCGATTAAGTCTTCTCTCAACTTCACATTTCGAATGCAACACGTCACTCGCGCCCGCTTTGCGGGCGGTGTCCTCGCCGCCGCGATGAGCACGGCAGCGGCCATACCCGCGTTTGCGCAGTCCGCGGCCAAGACGGCGCCGCCCCGTCCTCAATTCGACAGCACCGGTGTCGGCGATACATCGATGTTCGCGCCGCTCGGTCTTCCTCCTGGAAACGAGTATCGCAGCGGTTCTGGGGCACCCGGACCGAAATACTGGCAACAGCGCGCCGACTACGATCTCAAGGCAACGCTCGACACGAGCGCGAAGGCGCTCCGGGGCGAGATGACGATTCGCTATACGAACAATTCACCGGACACGCTCCACTTCCTCTGGTTCCAGGTCGAGCAGAACGCATTCAAATCGAACTCCCTGAACTCGTACGTTTTCCCTGCCGAATCGCGCTTCGGCGCGCGGAACTTCGAGGGCGGCGACATGATCGACCGCTTCGAGGAAGTGTCGGCGAACGGCAAGGGGGCGCGGCACACGCTCAAGCTGCGCACGGAAGGCACCGTCATGAAAGCCGATCTCGCCGAACCGCTCGCGCCTGGCCACACGGCGACGATCAACGCGGCGTGGCATTTCAATATTCCCGAACACGGCGCCGATCGTATGGGTCGCGACGGCCCGCTCTACGAGCTCGCGCAGTGGTATCCGCGCGTGAACGTTTACGACGACGTGCGCGGCTGGAACACCGAGCCGTATCTCGGGCAAGGCGAGTTCTACCTCGAGTACGGAGACTTCAACCTCGAGGTCACCGTCCCGGCCGGCTACATCGTCGCCGCGACGGGGACATTGCAGAATGCTCATGACGTGCTCACGTCGGCGCAGATCTCGCGGCTCGCCCAGGCAGCGCACGACACGAACGTGGTCCACATCGTGACGCAGCAGGACCTGACGAGTGGCGCTGCCCGCCCGCGCAAGACAGGCACGATGACATGGAAGTTCGCGGCGAAGAGCGTACGCGACGTCGTCTGGGCCGCGTCCCCCGATTACATGTGGGATGCCTCGAGCTATAAGGGCTCGCTGGCCCAGGCGTTCTTCCGCCCGAGCGCGATTGAGCCATGGAAGGATGCGGCCGACATGTCGCGCACGTCCATTCAGGAATACTCCGAGCGCTGGTTCCAGTATCCCTATCCGCAGATCACGGCAGTCGAGGGTCCGATCAGCGGCATGGAGTACCCGATGGTCGCGATGGAGGCAAAGAGCAACGACAAGTACGACCTCTACAATGTCGTGACGCACGAGATCGGACACATGTGGTTCCCGATGATCGTCGGATCGAATGAGCGGATGCACATGTGGCAGGACGAAGGGTTCAACACTTTCATAAACACCTTCTCCGAGGCGCGGCGATATCCGGAGAAAGGAAACCAGATGGCCCGCGCCGCCGACGAGCGCAACCTCGTTACGCAATACATGGAGCACAACGTCGACGAACCGCTCGAGATCAATCCCGATCGCATCAATCCGCAGTTGTTAGGCGAAAACGCCTATGTGAAAACCAGCGTCGCACTCCAACAGTTGCGACAGGAGATTCTCGGGCCGGCTGCATTCGATGATGCCTTCCGGACCTACGTCCAGCGCTGGGCGTTCAAGCATCCGACACCCGTCGACTTCTATCGCACGATGGAAGACGTGAGCGGCAAGCGTCTCGACTGGTACTTCCGCGAGTGGTTCCTCGAGAACCCCCACTTCGACCAGGCGATCGACTCGGTCGTCACCGCGCAACATGGCGACACCCTGATGGTCGGCGTGCTCTACGCCAATCACGCGCGCGGCGTCGAACCAATCCGCGCCCGCTTCACCTTCAGCGACGGCTCCACGGAGGACTTCAACTACCCAGCCGAAGTGTGGAGCACGAACACGCGCTTCTATCCGCGCGAGTACGCGTTCGCGGGGAAGAAGGTGGTGAAGATCGAGCTCGATCCGGAGAAGCGGTTGGTGGACATCGATCGGGCGAATAATGTCTGGCCAGTTCCTAAGGTGACGCCGTAAGGAGAGCGCTCGGAGGGCGGCTCGAAGAGCCGCCCCTTTGCTCTTTTAAAGATCAGCCCTTCAAGCACCGATCAGTGATTTGCGATTTCGCATCTCCCCTATCGCCGATCGTCTTGTAAAACTCGTCGAAGTATTCCAGGGTCTCCTTCACCCGATCGCCCTTCAAGAGCTGGCCGATCGGATCGTGATACAGCGCGTAGATCGAGTCTTTCTTTGCCCTGAACAGCTCGAACGTCGGCCCGAAGACCTCGTTAGGCAGGCAGTAACCGCGGTACAGACGCTCCCGCACACGGCGAATCGGGAGGCGGGAGTCAGGCGTTGCGTAGCGAGCGTTCACCGCGCCCGAAAAGTCGAAGTCGTAGGCAATCGGTATGTACATGCTGTCGGAGGTCACCAGCTCACTGTTGTGTTGCCCCGCCACCGACCAGTCCGTGTTCCCGATCATGTACTGGAAGACGAAGTAGATTGCGGCGGCGCGGGGGTCGAGATCGCCGGCACCGGCGCCCTGGCCGAGCATCCGCATCCCACCGACGCGATAGACGAGGGCCGCTGGCTCCTCCTCGATGAAGCCATAGCGTGTCGCGGCGACTTTGCCGCTTCCGCTGTCGGCGTAGCTCACGCGCGCCAGGCGCACGCGATGGCTGTAGCGCGTGAGTAGATTGTAAACACGGTAGAGCTGGAACTCCTGCAGCACGTACTGCTCGAACTCCTCGTTGTCCTTGCAGTATGTCACGAGCTTCGGCTTGTCGAGCTTCGTGAACTCGGTATGCTTCGCCGTCGACTTGGCGAAATCGAGCCGGATCGGCGGGAAATCGCAGTTGTTCAACCGCCAGATGCCGCGCGTCCTCACCTTGAGCGGAACCTCGACCGTACCCTCACTCGTGTCGGAGTACGTGATCGTCGCCTCGCGCCAGGGCGGCGTTTGCGTCTTGTCGCGACGCAGGCGGCCGAGGTTCGCCGTGAGGGTGAACTGAAGCGGCGCGTCACCAGTAAAGATCGGCGCGGGCTCGTGAGCGGAGATGTCGACCTGCGTTGGCTCATCTTTCTTCGACTTTTTCTTCTTGCCCTGTTGCTCCTGTGCGGGAAGCGTCGCGGTTAGGCAGGCGATGGCAAGGACGGCGATGAGGGCGCGCATCGGACACCTCGTTCGATGTGATAGAGCGAGACTCAAGCTATGTCTACCCCACGCACCGGCTCGCCGAGCGCGCGCAGGGTCTGCAGCACCTGATCCGCCGGAATGCTCTTCCTGAGTGTCACTGCATACTCGACCACGTGGGAGCCGTCCGGTTCGTGCACCACGCCGCCGTACCGCCATCGCTTCAGATTCTCCTCGAGAATCGGCTCCATCGTCAGGCGCGTCGTCGACACGTCCGTCGTCCGGATTCGCAGCAGCGCCTCACGACGACCCTCCGGATCCGGCGTCTCCGGACTGTGCCGCCGCGCCCGCCGCCACGCCCGATCGGCAACGGCTGCCAATTGCTCCGCCGACATGTCCTCGAATACCTGCTCGTCCACCCGCGCGACGAAGCTACCCGTGCGGCTCATCTGCTCCATCGCGCGTTGCAAGCGTCGCTCGGCCATCCGCCCTTCGAGCGCCGGCGAACGTCCGAAGTCCGAGTACCAGAGCGCGAGTGCCACGGCGTTGAACAGCACCGAGATCACGACCGCGACCGGCAGGTCCACCGCCGACGCCAGACCGATCGCCGTACCGAGGAAGATGTAGACCGCGTCCTTGCTGTCGTCGAGCGTGTTGCGGAAACGCACCGCCGCAACGATGCCGGCGAGGCTGAACGCGAGTGCCACGCTGTACTTCACGAGGACGACGATCCCCGACACGAGCAGCGGAAGGACGATCAGTGTTTGTACAACGGATTGCTGGTAGCCTCGTTTGGCGCGCGTGCGGGTGTAAACCCACGCGGTGGGGAGCGCGAGGAGAACCGACGCGATCATCGCCAGAGCGACCGTGACCGCCAGCGTCGTCTGATCGAGCGGCGTGGCGACTACTCGGCCCTTTCGCCCGGTCTCGACGGCGCCCGCTCCGGCAGTGCCGAACAAAGCGTCCAGCGACTCGTGCGCGATGAGCTCCGACCGCGGCAGGTACCGCCACACGAGCACCATCGCTCCGATGATCACGGCGTAATAGCAGAGCAACCGGACGATCAGGTTACCGGTCACCTTGCCGAGCCACGTCGTCCGGCCGTTCGATGTCGCCATCTCTCGTTCCTCCGGAGTGCTTAACGGCCGCAACGACGACCGAATATGCCGTTTTGCTTCTGGCGCCGCGAGATCGTCCTTTCTGGAGACTCACTGGCCTCATGCGCCCTCTTCGACGACTCCTCGCGCGCTCGTTACTCGCGCCCTTTCTGCTTCTGCCGCTGCTCAATTGCAGCTATCCAAAGCCGTCGGCAAAGGCGGTCGCCGGGGCGCTTACGCACGCGAGCACCTTCACCGAGCCGAAAATGCTCGCGGTGCCGCGACGAGTGGAGACCAAGACGCCGGCGTCGATGGGCGGCGGTGCCCTGGACGACCGACAACTCGCGAAGATCGATCCCGTCGTCGCCATTCTGCATGCGAACAAGCTCGTGGACGTGCAAGACGTCTACGGCCCAGACGGCGCCTCCGGCGGCTACTTCCACGTGCTCTCGATCACACCATCGAGCGACGCGTCGCCCGATCTGTTTATCGAAAGCGACGATCCGGGTCCGCCCGGGCTGTGGACGAGTGTTCGCAAGACGCCTGGCTGGCGTGTGACGCTCGGACGACGCGAGATCGTGAACGTCGGGCAGATCATCGACTCCAGCTCACCCGTCGCCGATAAGCTCTCCCCAGGTTACGTGCTCGCCGACGTCGGCTTTCGGTGGGTGCCGACCGAGATCGGCAAGGTGTTCGATCAGGGCGCGCTTAGCTTCGACGACATGTCACGCGACCTTCAGCAGGCCACGGTGAACGCGGGTGATCTCGATAGTCGCGTGACTTACAACGGTCGCGTGTGGCTCACACGCGACAAGAAGGGCGAATGGCAGGTGACGCTCTTTGATTGCCGCCGCTGCTCGACCCAATCGTAAATGACCCCCAAGCCTGTCATTCTGAGCGCAGCGAAGAATCTGCTTTTGCTCGCTGCCGCACTGGTCTCGGCCTGCGGTGGCCCGCCAATCTCGAAGCAGAAAGCGAGCGGAATCGTCGAAGCATCGGCTGCATTCAAGTCCCCAAAGCTCGTCTACCTTCCGCGCGTGCTCGCCATCCCCGCCGACGGCATCGTCAGCAGCTCGGCGACCCGCGAGGGCGAGGCACTGAACATCATTCAGATCGCCTCTGTCGATCCCGTCGTCGCCGTCCTGCGCGCCCGCGACCGCGTGACGATCGAAGATTTCGTGAGCGCCGTGCCTGGCTCGGACATGCTGGCGCCCAAACCAAGCGCCGATACGACGGCAACCGACAGCACGTCAGACTCGACGAAGACGCCGAGAGATTCGACCAGGCCGCGCGGCGATACGACGAAAGCCCGAGGTGACTCGGTGAAGCACCACGTTGCGAAGCCGCAGCCTCGACTCGACGAGCCGCGTTCGAGTCCGCCGCCTGAGCCGCCGCTTGCGCAAGCCTGGGTTCACACCCTGCGCGTCACCCCGCGCCCTCAGCTGCAGACCGACGAGCTCGCGCCCGACGACGGCGACGACAATCCCGAGTCACCGCGCGCCGCCTACAACGCGCGGCCGATTGGACGCACGCCGGGTTGGAGCCTTGCCGTCGGATCCCG
This sequence comes from Gemmatimonadaceae bacterium, assembly GCA_036496605.1. Classification (NCBI taxonomy): domain Bacteria; kingdom Pseudomonadati; phylum Gemmatimonadota; class Gemmatimonadia; order Gemmatimonadales; family Gemmatimonadaceae; species Gemmatimonadaceae bacterium. The sequence goes on from DASXKV010000052.1 coordinate 11,434, forward strand.
AGATATGATTCGCATACTCGAAGTCGCTGCGTATACGCCGACACGGAGCGATCCGGCGGGCGAAGCACGCGTCGACTTTCTCTGGCGATGGCGTCCGACCAAACCTGGCGCGCCGTTCGACACGGAGAGCGCCGAATACCAGTCGCTTCCGGGCGAGGTGCAGCAGGCGGCGATCGACGGCGCCGTCACGGTCGATACGTCCAACCCGCACTGGAGTCGCGCCTATCTGGCACGCGACGGCGCGAAGTGGAAGGTGACGAGCGTCGACTGGAACTACGGCGCCGACAAACCGCACGACCGCTGGTAGGTCGAGATGGCCATGGGCTGCCTCCCGAGCCGCCAGCGCCTAACGACTATCGCTGTCGTCGGCTCCGTTGGGCTCGCGGGCTGCCTTTCCAAGCCGATCACGAAGGATGAAGCGGCGACGCTCGTGCGCGGCTCGACGGCGTTTACGCGCCCAAAGTTCGCCCACATCCCTCGGCAGTTGACATTTCAGCGCGGCTTCGTCTCGCAGTATGGCACCGAGGGAATTCTCTCGATCGCCGATCTCGCAACCGTCGATCCGACATTGGCAATCCTCAAGCTCGTGCGGGTCGTGAATGTGAGCGAGAGCATCTACGGACCGGGGCGCGGCGCGATGCACCAACTCGTCGTCACACCCTCCGGCATCGACAGCACGTCACTGATCGCGGACGAGGATCCGCGCGCCGCGGGGCTCGACCAGCAGGAGAACATGGACGCGCAGGAGGAACGGCCGCGCGTCGGAGCCACGGGTTGGAGTCAGTTCAAGAAGGATATCGGCTGGCGCGTGCCGATGGGGACGCGGCAGTTTCTCCGGGTTGAACAGATTCACAACTGGAAGGACGCGAACGAGAACATCCCGGTGAACGAGCTGGCTGTGGATTTCCGCTGGCGGTGGGTGCCCAACGACTTCGGCGACGCCTTCGACTCGCGCAGCGAGACTTTCAACTCGTTGCCGAACGAGGTGCAGGAGGGCGCGAAGACGTGGGGTGTCCGGATGAACACGGAAGCGTCGATGCGAAGCCGAGCGTACCTGCACCGCGTCGGTGACAGATGGCAGCTCAGGGTGATTCAGTGGTCGTTCGGCAGCGGCAATCCGCGTTGACGATTCAGCTCTTTGAAGGACAACCTCGGTCGTTGAAAAGAGGCGCAGACCTCCTTTACAATCACATCGCACTTCGTGTTTTTCGTCGTACCTGCCCGTGATTCAAGAGCGCGACAAGCACGACCCCACCAATGACGTTCCCGAGAATCGCCGGCACCTCGAATCCAAAGAGCATCGCGCTCCACGGCGCATCGCCGATCGTGGCACGATAGAATGCGTCGACGGCGCCCGCGATCGAGTGTTTGAATCCGAACGCCGCGATCGGCGCCGTCGTCAGCCAGACGAAGATGATCTGTCCGACCGCGGAGCGCGTCGCCGCGATGAGCCACGCCATGAGCGCGATGAGCCAGCCCGCCCAGATTGCTCTGTAGAACACCAGCGCCGCGCCGCCTTCGGTCGCGCTGCGCGCCGCGTCGAGTAATGGTCCACGCAGAGTGTCGTCCACCACTCGCGTGTGCGCGACGACGACCGCAAAGAGCAAGGCGCCAATCAGATTCAGCGGGAGCACGATCGACCAGAGCCGAAGCAATTGCACGAGCGTTTGGCGATTCCGCCGTTCCAGCAACGGGATCACGGGCTCGAGCGTGTTCTCGGTGAAGAGCTGGTGGCGCGCATGGACGACGTACACGAAGCCTAACGGGTACGCGAGCGCCGCCGCGGCGGTGTGCAACGACGGCGGGAAGATCGATCTCAGGAACGCGGTTGCGAGAAAGCTGAAGCCGACGAGCAGCCCCGATGCGATCGACGACCACATGAGCTCCGCCGCGGGCCGCTCGAGCTCTTCCTGCGCAGCCTCGCTGACATTCTCGTGAATCTCCTCAGCGGAGAAGCGCGTGCCCACTTGTGGCGCGCCGTCTCCGCGACGAGCTCCCGTTTCTTCCACGTCCCGCCTCCCCTTGGCCCACCACTAGTCGTCGTGGGCATGGGAAGAACCGTACCCGAAGCAACTAGCAGTTCGGTCTCACGAATGCGATGCCGACAATGAGCGGCGTTCGGGCATTTGCGTGACGCCACCCGAAATGATGAACGCCATCACGTCGGCGCTCTCCGCCGGGAGCGGTGTGATCTGCGCCGATGGCACGACGAGGAGTTGTCCCGCGAAGCCATACGACTGCGGCACGTACACGGTGACATGATCCGTGAGTCCGATGACAGCGAGCGACTCCTGCGTCAAGAAGCCGAGCACGCGAATACCACTCTGAGGCATGGGAGCGACGAGCACCGGCTTGTCGAATCGTCGCTTCTCGCCGACGAACGCGTTCAGCAGATCACGCGTCGAGCCGTAGAGCAGCCGCACGAACGGCAGCCGTTGGAGCAGCGTCTCGACGGCCGCCAATAAGCCACGCGTGATGAGGTTGGAGGCGAGAAATCCGACGACCGTGATCAATACGATCGTCAGCAGGAAACCGACACCGGGGATTGGGAATCCCAGCCAGTTGTCGATGCTCGTGAAAATCGCGTAACAGACGTAGATCGTCACGGCGACGGGCGCAACGACGATCACGCCACGAAAGAAGTAGTTGAGCAGGCGGGACATTTGGGGGGGCGGAAGAGTCCGACCGACAATCGGAAGCAACGCGGGCAAGTTCAATCTGATAGACTAATCGAGATCAGCCTACTGGCCTCTCACTTGCCCGTTTCCGCCGCTGACATCTCTTCCGAGGCCGTCATGACGACCGACCGTGAAAATAAAGGGCCGTCCGACACTCCGTCGCCAACTCCGCGCGAGCGAGCGGGACAATCGAGCGATCAGGATTCGATCATACCCGGTCGCCATGGCAAACACGGCGGAAGCGAGGAATCGGAAGGCGCACCGCAAGACGAAACTCCTGAGGCAACACCGCCAACGGAGCGAGACGACGCCAATCGCGCGAGACGCTGATGCCGGCGCGCGTTGGAACGACCTCGCACAAGACGAGAGGTCGAGCATCGGCAAAGCCGATCACGGCACCACGCACCAAAGCTCCTGCCGGCAAACGAGGCACCGCGACTGGCTCGGCGGCCGACTTCATACCGCCGCATCCCACGCTGCCCAAACTACGCACGGCGGCGATGACCTGTCGCGGATGTCATCTCTGGACGCTCGGCACGCAAGCGGTGTTTGGCGAAGGACCGAAGCGCGCTCGCGTCATGATCGTCGGCGAGCAACCAGGCGATCAGGAAGATCGCGCCGGGCATCCCTTCGTTGGCCCGTCGGGCAAGCTGCTCGATCGCGCGCTCGAAAACGCGGGCATCGACCGTGACGACGTGTACGTTACGAACGCAGTGAAGCACTTCAAGTGGGAGCGCGGCGAGAAGAGTGCGCGTCGGATTCACAAGAAGCCTAACGACGCCGAGATTCGGGCGTGTCATCCCTGGCTCACGGAGGAAATTCGGCTCGTGCAACCGCAGGTCATCGTCTGCCTCGGCGCAACGGCGGCGCAGGCGATCATGGGCAAGAGCTTTCGTGTCACGAAGGAGCGCGGCCGCGCCGTGACCGCGCCGAGCGGCGGCGTCGTCATCGCCTCGGTCCACCCATCGTCGGTGCTGCGCGCTCCCGATCCGGCGGCGCGGGTGCAGGCCGAGCGTGACTTCTTCGCCGACATGAAGAAGGTGGCGCGCCATCTCGGATGACGTCCTGGCGCCCCGCTTGACGGAGCGCGCATTCTTCAGGGCATGCACGAACCCTCGATTCAGCATCTGCGGCGCGTCGATCCCGTGCTCGCCACGGTGATCGAGCGCGTCGGCCCTTGCCGCCTGGAGACACGGCGCGAGGGCACGCATTTCGACGCACTCGTTAGGTCCATCGTCTATCAGCAACTGTCGGGCAAGGCGGCGGGGACAATCCTGGGCCGCGTCCGCGAGCTGTACGGCAATCGGTCGCCGACGCCGAGCGAAATACTGGCGACGTCGGACGAGCAGCTCCGCGCGGCGGGGCTCTCGCGGCAGAAGCTGTCGTATCTCAAAGATCTGGCCGCGAAAGTCGAGGGTGGCGTGGTCCCGCTTGCAGCCGACACCATCGACCATTTGCCGGACGATGAGATCATCGAGCGACTCGTGCAGGTGAAGGGCATCGGGCGTTGGACAGTTCAGATGTTCCTCATGTTCCGACTCGGCAGACCGGACGTTCTTCCCGAGTTGGATCTGGGAATTCAGAATGCGATCCGTCGCGCGTACCGCCTGCGCAAACAGCCGGGCCCCAAGGACGTGAAGCGCATTGGCAAGAACTGGACGCCGCACGCAAGCGTCGCGAGCTGGTATCTCTGGCGTTCGCTCGAGGGCGCGCGCCCGGCATCCACGCTCAAGAAAAAGCGAAAGCCATCAACGCCGAAGAAGGGCTCGGCGACGAAACGGCCGAAGGCGAAGAAAGCGAGAACCCGTAAGAGACGCTGACAGCGAGGTCACCGTTAGCCCGACGGCGGCGCCGAGCGCCCAGCCGCCGAGAACGTCCGTGAGCCAGTGCTCGCGCACATACACGCGGTCGGCTCCAATCAGGAGCGGCAGTCCAACTCGTAGCGCGCGCGCCTGACGACGGGTGAGTATATGCTCACGCTCGAGCACATGCGCGGCGACGATGGCGATTGCAGTCAGTTCCGTCGTGTGCCCGCTCGGAAAAGTGCTCTCCGATTTGGGTCCTCGGCCCGGAGGACGGGGCGGCCGCGGACGATATACGAGCGAACGCATGCCACGCACTGTCAACCAACTCACGACCGCCGATGCGGCGATGCTTCCCCCGCCGCGCCGTCCAAATCGTCGCAACACCCGCGCACCGAGCACAGTGACGGGAATGTGAACGCCAGGAAGTCCGAACACCTCCAGCGGGCGCTGCGCGCGCTCGAGCTTCCGTCCATAAAAACGCCGAGCGAGCGCGTAGACCTCGCGATCGAGCGCGGTCGGCTCGTCCAACAGCGCGACGAGCCCGAACGCGCCAAGCGCCGCAACGGGCCATGTAATCGAACGTGATTCCATTGATGTCGAAGGCCACTACCTCGTCACAGCCTCGCAGCTATCACGCCAATCCATCGATCTCGCTCACCTGCTATTCTCCGGTATGACCATTACCCACTCGCCCACCTCGAGCATTCCCACCGAGATCAGCGACCCGGTCAACGCGCGCATACTCGCCGTCTCCGAGGACCGCATCGCCGGCTTTCTCGTCGATCCGTTCGGAGAGATCGCCCGATTGTCGGAGGTCCCGATCGACACGGTGCTCGAGCGTCTGCGCGCGATGCTCGCTGCGGGAACGATTCGCCGCATTCGACAAACACTGATGGCGACGAATCTCGCGCCTGGTGCGCTCGTGGCGTGGCGCGTCCCCGCGGAGCGACTCGATGAGGCATTCGACTTGATGTGGCGTGAGGATCCGTTCTCTGGCCACATCGTGATTCGATCGACGGACGGCGCGACGCCCGGCTCGGTATATCGACTCTGGACCACGCTCAAGGTTCCGCAGGGATTCTCGATGACCGCGCATTGCGACTTGCTCGCGACGCGCATCGGCGCGGAAGCATATCGTGCGATGCCTGCGAGGAAGCTCTTTGCGCTCGGCGTCGGTCACGTACGACGCAAGGGCATGGAGCCGGGATCGAAAAGCGACGAGCCTGGAATCGTGATCGACACGAACGTCGTCGAGCTCTCGCGTCGCGAATGGCGTGTGCTCGAGGCGCTCAAGCGCGAGCTCGACGGCGACGAAGTGCGACAGGACATTTGGCATTTGCGCGCGCGCGAAGCGGGCGAATCATTAGACGAGTTCGTGCGTGTCGCGCAGGAGCTCGGAGAACGCAAGGTGATTGGCCGCTTCTCGACTTTCCTCGAGCACGTCAAGCCGTCGGTCGGCGGCACACGGGTGACGCGATACAACGCGCTCTTTCACTGGCGCGTGCCGGAGGGTCGAGAGATCGAAGCCGGAAGTGAAGTCGGCCGTCACCACATTCTCACGCACGCATACTGGCGCGAGGGCGGACCGGAATTCGCGAACGTCAACATCATGGCCGTCGCGCACGGGACGGACAAAGCAACCATGCTCGCGCACAAGGATGCGATCGACGCGCACCTCACGAGCGTCGGGATGCCGATTCTCTACACCAACGTGTTCTGGGGCGGGCGCAGCGAGATCAAGCCGTCCGAAATCTCGCCGACCGTGTACGCGAACTGGTGGGCGCAAATGACCCAGAGGGCGTGATCGTCCCTCCTTTTTAGCGGTCGGAACACTTCCTGCACGGCTCAGGCTCCTTCTGAACGCAGAATCGGATGCCGAGAAGCGGGGATACTCGACATGCGCGACGCCGATCTATATCCGTCCGCCTGCTCATGGCGGGCGCGATACTCAGCGCGTGCAAAGGTGGTCGCGAGAATGCGACCAGTCACATCGGACTCGTCGCAGCAACAGGCCCTGCGACGGCGGTCGGGGACACTACCACTCGCTTCGCCGACGACGGACAATGGCTTCGTCCATCGAAGGACGTGCAGGGAACCCGGTTCAGCGGTCTGACTGAAATAAACAATCAGAATGTGCAAAATCTGCGCGTCGTCGCGACGTTCTCGACTGGGGTCGAGCGCGGGCACGAAGCGGCGCCGGTCGTGGCTGGCAGCACGATGTACATCGTCACGCCATATCCGAACTACGTCTACGCGTTGGATCTCACGAAGCCGGGGTTTCCCACGAAATGGTCGTACAAGCCGCACCCCGTGAGCGCATCACAGGGAGTGGCGTGCTGTGATGTCGTGAACCGGGGGCTCGTCTTCGATAATGGTAAGATCTTCTTCAACACGCTCGACGGGCGCACGATCGCGCTCGATGCTGCGATCGGCAAAGAGCAGTGGGTGACGCAGGTCGGCAAAATCAATGTTGGCGAATCGGTCACGATGGCGCCGCTCGTCGTCAAAGGCAGAGTCCTGGTCGGCGTGAGCGGCGGTGAGTTCGGCGTTCGCGGCTGGCTCAAGGCGCTCGACGAAGCATCCGGCAAGGTCGCGTGGACCGCCTATCATACCGGACCTGATAAGGATGTTCTCATCGGCCCGAACTTCCGGCCATTCTACGCCGCCGACAGCGGGAAGGATCTTGGCATCAACTCCTGGCCCGGCGACAGATGGAAGATCGGTGGGGCCGGCGCATGGGGATGGATTACGTACGACCCCGAGCTCGATCTCATTTACTACGGTACGGCGAATCCAGGCCCGTGGAACCCCGAGCTCCGCCCGGGAGACAACAAGTGGAGCGCGACGCTCTTCGCGCGCCGGCCGGAGACGGGCGAGGCCGTCTGGGCGTATCAGCTCACGCCGCACGATCAGCACGATTACGACGGCGTCAATGAGAGCATTCTCGTCGACATGCCATGGAGGGGTCAGCAGCGAAAGCTGATCCTGCGTCCGGATCGCAACGGCTATTTCTACGTCATCGATCGATCGACGGGAGAGGTGCTCTCGGCGGAGCCGTACGGATTCGTGAACACCACGACGGGCGTCGATCTGAAGACAGGAAGGCTGCAATACAATCCGGAGAAGGCGACGCGGACTGGTGCGGTGGTCCGCAACAGCTGCCCCGCGTCGCCGGGCATGAAAGACTGGCAGCCCTCGGCCTATTCGCCGCGTACGGGGCTGGTCTACATCCCGCATCAGAACTTGTGCATGGACGAGGAGGGGCTGGAGGCGAACTACATCGCCGGCACGCCGTATGTCGGCTCGCACGTGAAGATGTACGCCGGCCCCACCGGCAACCGCGGTGCGTTCGACGCCTGGGACCCAGTCGCGGCACGCGTGGTATGGAGTGTCAGGGAAGATCTTCCCGTGTGGAGTGGCGCGCTCGTCACTGCCGGAGACGTCGCGTTCTATGGCACGATGGACGGCTGGTTCAAGGCTGTCGATGCACGCACGGGACGGGAGTTATGGAAGTTTAAAACCGGCTCCGGCATCGTTGGCCAACCGATGACGTATCGCGGTCCCGACGGCAAGCAGTACGTCGCCATTCTCTCCGGCATCGGCGGCTGGCCCGGCGCCATTGTCGCGGCCAACCTCGATGCGCGGGACTCGAGCGCCGCACTCGGCTTCGTAAACGCGATGAAGGATCTGCCGCAGAAGACGACGAAAGGGGGCATGCTGTATGTCTTCGGCTTCTAGCTCCTTGGTGATGCTCGTCGGGTTGCTCGTCACCGCCGGCTGCGAGCGCGAGAACCATCACTTCAGCGAGGTCCCTCCCACGGCGACGCCGAGCGCTTCGGCCCTCGTCGTCAGCGAGCTTCAGCCGGGACCGGCCACGATCGCTCCGAAGATCGATGCGCCGTACGACGACAATGCGTACGCCGTTTCCGAAGGCAAGACACTCTTCACCTCGATGAATTGCTCCGGTTGTCACTTTGAGGGCGGTGGCGGCATCGGACCGGCGCTCATGGACGACGAGTGGATCTACGGCAGCGAGCCGCAACAGATCTTCGCATCAATCGCCGAAGGGCGGCCTAACGGGATGCCAGCCTGGGAATATCGGCTCAGCACTCAGCAGATCTGGGAGCTCGTGAGCTTCGTTCGGTCACTGAGCTCGCTCAATCCGAAGGGCGCGCGCGGCGGGCGCGACGATCACATGATGCTCAAGCCGCCGGAGGTGTCGACGCCGAAGGGGAAGCCGAAGACGGCCAGTGCTCTTCCAGGCACGCAGCACTGAGATCGACACGTGCGCAGAAGCCGACGCCTTCACGGAGTGGCGACGTGTGTCGTCCTCGTGTCGTGCGTGGTCGCATGTCACGGCCCACAGAATGTGCTCGACCCCGCGGGATCCCCGAACCGCATCGTGAATCGGCTCTTCTGGTCGATGCTCGTCGTGTCCGCGACGGTCTGGATCGGCGTCGTCGGTGCCGCCTTGTGGGGCGCGCTCACCCGGCGGCGGACGACGCGTGAGGATCTCGAGCCGGTCGTGGACCTGCCTAACGATGACAAGCAGCGACAGACCCGTCTCGTCGGCGCGTTGATCGCCGGGACCGCGCTCATTCTGCTGCTCTTTCTCGTCTTCGACTTCACGGTCGGGCGCGCGCTCGCCGAGCATCCAAACCGTGCGCTCACCATCGAGATCATCGGCCATCAGTGGTGGTGGGAGATCCAGTACGTCGACGCCGACCCGAGCAAGATCGTCGTCGACGCCAACGAGCTCCACATCCCGGCCGGCGAGCCCGTGCAGGTGACGCTCTCATCGCGCGACGTGATCCACAGTTTCTGGGTGCCCAACATCATCGGCAAACGCGATCTCATTCCGGGCTACACCTCGTCGATCTTTCTGGACGCGGACCGGCCAGGCACCTACCGCGCACAATGCGCCGAGTTCTGCGGCGTCGAGCACGCGAAGATGGCGCTCACGGTCATCGTCCATTCACGAGCGGACTTCACGACGTGGCTGGCCGCACAGCGAGCCCCAGCCACCGAGCCTAACGATTCCAGCACGAAGGAAGGCCAGCGCATCTTCCTCGCGGGCCCGTGCTCCTCGTGTCACTCGATCACTGGCACCGCGGCGTATGGCACCATCGGGCCGGACCTCACACACCTCGCCAGCCGCAAGACGATTGGCGCGGGTGCGCTTGCCAATACCCGCGGGAACCTTGCCGGCTGGGTCGTCGATCCACAGTCGCTCAAGCCGGGCGTGCGAATGCCGTCGAATCAGCTCGCGCCGAAGGATCTGCTCGCATTGCTCGACTATCTCGAGTCCCTCAAGTGACGAGCGCCGGCCGCCGCCTGTTGCATAACGACAGCCCCACGCCGGGGACGCTGCCCGGTTCGGCGCCGGAGCTGCTCAGCGAGGAAACGGTGCTCGAGCAGGCGCGGCTTCTCGACATCACGTGGCGCGACGGCGGCGGCTTGTGGGGCTGGCTCACGACCGTCGATCACAAGCTGATCGCCCGGCGCTATGTCGTCACCGCATTCCTGATGTTCATCGCCGGCGGCATCGAAGCGGCGATGATGCGCCTCCAGCTCGCGCGCCCCGAGAACACGTTCCTCGGACCCGACCGCTACAACCAGATCTTCACCGTCCACGGCACGACAATGATGTTCCTCTTCGCCGTGCCGATCATGACGGCGATGGGATTGTACCTCGTCCCGCTGATGGTCGGCGCACGCAGCATCGCCTTTCCGCGGCTGAATGCCTTCGGGTACTACGCGTACCTCGTGGGCGTCGTGTTCCTCTACGTATCGCTGTTCATCAACATGGGACCGGATGCGGGTTGGACCGCATATGTCCCGCTCTCCGGCCCACAGTATTCCCCTGGCCACCGCCTCGACGTCTGGGCGCAGGTCGTGACCTTCACCGAGATCGCAGCGCTCTGCGCCGCGGTGAACATCATCGTCACCGTGTTCAAGCTGCGCGCGCCGGGGATATCGCTCAATCGCATCCCGCTGTTCGTGTGGTCGCAGCTCGTCGTCTCGTTCATGATCGTTTTCGCAATGCCCGCCGTTGCGACGGCGAGCACGTTGCAGCTCGCGGCCGATCGCGCGCTCAGCACGCAATGGTTCAATCCTGCCGAAGGCGGTGACGCGCTCCTCTGGCAGCACATCTTCTGGTTCTTCGGGCATCCCGAGGTCTACATCATATTCTTGCCCGGTCTCGGTTTTATTTCACCCATTATCGAAACGTTCTGCCGACGACGAGTCTTTGGTTACCTGGCAATCGTCCTCGCGAACATCACGACTGGATTCTTTGCCTTCGGGCTGTGGGTCCATCATATGTTCGCGACGCCGATCCCCGAGCTCGGACAGAGCCTCTTCACCGCCGCGAGCCTCGTCATCGCCATCCCGACCGGCGTTCAGATCTTCTGTTGGCTCGTCACCCTCCTCTCCGGTCGTCCTCGCCTAACGACCGCGATGATCTTCATACTCGGGTTCTTCATCACATTCGTGAATGGCGGCCTGACGGGTGTGATGGTGGCGTCGGTCGCCTTCGACAAGCAGGTGCACGACACGTTCTTTGTCGTGGCCCATTTCCATTATGTGCTGCTCGGCGGGGCGGTCATGCCGCTCTTCGCGGCCTTCTACTACTGGTTTCCCAAGGCCACCGGACGGTTGCTCGACGAGTCGCTCGGCAAATGGCATGCGTGGCTCTTCATCCTTGGCGTCAACGTCGCGTTCTTCCCGATGCACATCCTCGGCCTGAACGGAATGCCGCGGCGCGTGTACACGTATCTCGCGTCTACCGGCTGGGGGCCCTTGAACGCCCTGTCGACGATCGGCGCGGTGGTCGTCGTCATTTCCGTTGCGCTCTTCGTCGTCAACGCGGCCATGAGCGCGCGAGTCGGGCGACCCGCCGGCGCGAATCCCTGGGACTCCTACGGCCTCGAGTGGGCGACGACGTCTCCACCACCCAATTACAACTTCGTCAATACGCCGATTGTCCTCGGCCGCCATCCGCTGTGGGATACCGGCTCGCCGCTGCCGGTGATCACCGGTCTCCGCGCCGACCGACGTGAAGTTCTCGTCACCACCGCCTTCGACGCCGAACCCGATTATCGCCACCGGCAACCTAACGCGTCGATCTGGCCGCTCTTCCTGGCGCTGTGCATGGCTGAATTCTGGATCGGTTCGATTTTCACGCCATGGGCTGTCGTCGGCGGATTCGGACTCACCTTGCTTGGCATGCTCGGGTGGGGCTGGCAATCGTCCCGGCAGATCGAAGTCGAGCGCGTCGACACCGACCTGCAGATCATCGACACGGTATGACGACACCGCTGTCCACAGCGCAGCAATCGTTAGGCGACGTCGCCGAGCTGCCCTCGGTCACGTTCGGGCACCGCAGCCTCATGTGGTGGGGCACGCTCGGCTTCATGGTGATCGAAGGCTGGACGCTCGCATTGATCACCGCGATGTATTTCTATGTCCGGCAGAACTTCGAGACGTGGCCGCCGCTGCGGACGCCGCGGCCCTCGCTCACGGCGCCGACGGTCAACCTCGCGGTCATGATCGTCAGCGTCTTACCCGTGTACCTGGCGTCACGCGCGGCGCGGCGACTCGATCTCCGAGGAGTGAGACTCTGGCTGCTCGTCTCGTCGTTGATCTCCCTGCCGATTCCGATTCTTCGCTGGTATGAGCTCTGGGCGCTCAACGTGCGTTGGGACAGCAACGCCTACGGCACCGCGGCTTGGACGATCGTCGGTACGCACGCGTCGCTCCTTCTGCTCGACGTCGCCGACACGATCGGCCTCACACTCTTCTTCTGGTTCAAACGGCTGCCGATCAAGGTGATGAGTGACGTCACTGACAACTCGTTCTATTGGTACTTCATGGTTCTGATCTGGATACCGCTGTACTTCGTCGTGTACGTGAGCCCGTACGTGCTCTGATGGACGCGATGAACAACGCGCCTAACGCGGTCGATCGTTTCTCCCGATGGCCCGGCATGCTCACCCTCAGCCTCGGACTGCTCCTGGGTCCGATCGCCGCGCTCGTAAACGAGGAAATGATTTATCTCACGAACATGTGGGTGTGCGGCCATGGCGCACCGATCGGGATGCACATCGTCGCGGTCGTGTGCCTGTTGGTTGCCATCGCCGCCGGACTCCTCGCGCGCGCCGACTGGGGTCGCGTCGGTCGCGGCACGGAGAGCGAGTCGGCAATGATCGACTCGCGCACGCGCTTCCTCGCGCTTGGCGGCATGGCGGTGAGCGCCCTCTCGGCACTCCTCATCGTTATGCAGTGGCTGGCGGTGTTCGTCTTTGGTCCGTGCGTGCGGAGCTGACGATGCTTCACGCCGGCGCTTCCGACCTCTGGACGGCCTGGGACTGGGAGCCCGGAATCGTCACGCCGCTCGTCCTCTCGGCAGCACTCTACGCGCGCGGCCTGCGTCTCCTCTGGGACGAGCACGTCGGTCGCGGCATCCGCGTGTGGGAAGCGACGTCGTTTGCCGCGGGCTGGCTCGTTGCGGCGGTCGCCTTGCTGACACCCATACATGCGCTCGCCGAACAGCGCTTCTCGGTGCACATGGTCCAGCACGAGTTGTTGATGGTCGTGGCTGCGCCGCTGCTCGTGCTCGGAAGACCGATCGTCCCGATGCTGTGGGCGCTCCCCTCGAATGCGCGGCGCTTCGTCGGGCGAGCGTCTCGACGGGATGCCATGCGCGCGGTATCGGGGTTCTTCACGCGGCCGATCGTGGCGTTCCTCGTCCACGGCGCCGCGATCTGGATCTGGCACGCCCCGCCCCTCTACCAGGCAACGCTCACGAGCGACGCAATGCACGCGCTGCAGCATCTGAGCTTTTTCGGAACGGCGCTGCTCTTCTGGTGGACGATTTTGCATGGCGACGCACTCAGCGGCCGATCTCGCGCGATGAGCTTCGGCGTCGCCGTGCTCCTCTTGTTCGGCACGGCGCTTCACTCCGGCGCGTTGGGCGCGCTCCTCACCTTTTCGCGGACACTGTGGTATCCCGCGTACGCATCCGCCTGTCAGGGTGCGTGTTTGTTGACGCCGCTCGAGGATCAGCAACTCGCGGGACTCATCATGTGGATTCCGGCAGGATTCGCGTATCTCGTCGCCGCATTGATCCTCTTTGCGAGTTGGCTGCGCGCGTCTGAAGATCGCGTTCACGAGCGCGAGCTCGCGCGCGACGCGCAATGGACAGCGAGCGCCACCGAAGGTGATTGGTCGTGAGCATCCGCCTTGGATTGATGGCATTGGTACTCGTCGCCGCCTGCAGCGACGGCGAGCGCGATGCAATCGCGCTCACACACGGCGGCAGTCCGTCGCGCGGCAAGGCACTCATCTCGGCCTACGGCTGCGGTGCGTGCCACACGATTCCCCACGTCGCCGGTGCCGCGTCGGTCGTCGGACCGGACCTTCACGGCATGGCGAAGCGGGCGTACATCGCCGGGGTTCTGCCTAACACACCAGACAACATGATCCGCTGGCTGACGAACCCTCCGGCCGTCGACGACAAGACGGCGATGCCGAATCTTCACATCGGTGACGCCGAGGCGCGCGACATTGCCGCGTATCTGTATACACTCCACTAGCAGATTGACGTGAAACGCTGGTTAGGCGTCGCGCTCGGCATCGTCACGAGCATTGGTGGCTTCCTGGAGATTGGCTCGATCGCGACGGCTGCCCAGGGAGGCGCGGAATATCGCTATCAGCTCGCCTGGGCCATCGTCCTGGGAACGATCTGCATCGCGCTGCTCATCGAGATGTCGGGACGGTTCGCGGTCGCGAGCAAGCACACGATCGCCGACGCGATGCGTGAGCGCTTCGGGATCCACTTCTTCATGGTTCCCCTCGTCCTCGTCTTCTTCATCTCAGTGCTGGTTCTCGCCGCGGAGATCGGCGGCGTCGCCGTCGCGGTCGAGCTGGTGACCGGAATTCATTATCCGGTGTGGGCATTGCCAGTCGCACTCCTCGCCTGGGGGCTCCTCTGGTACGGAACGTTCAGCATCATCGAAAACGCCATTTCGCTGCTTGGGCTGATCACGATCGCCTTCGTTGTCGCGGCGGTGCACCTCGGACCCGACTGGCATGCACTCGCCGTCGGTCTCGCGCCAACACTCCCTGCCAAGCAGCCGGCGCACTATTGGTTCATCGCCGTGAGCATTCTCGGCGCTTCGATCTCCCCCTACCTCTTCTATTTCTACTCGTCAGGAGCGATCGAGGAGAAGTGGGACGAGACCTACTTCGGCCCTAACCGCGTGATCGCCGCGATCGGCATGGGGTTCGGTGGGTTTCTTTCCGTCGCGGTGCTCGTCGTTGCGGCCCTCGTGTACGCGCCTCGTGGCATGAAGGTCGAGGAGTACAAGCAGCTGCCGCTTTTGCTCTCGTCGCCATGGGGACGCGTCGGCTTTTTGCTCTTTGCTGGCTCTCTCTTCATTACCTGTATCGGCGCGACGGCGGAGATTGCGCTCGCCCTTGCATATAAGATCGCTCAAGGCTTCGGCTGGAATTGGGGGGAGGACCTCGAGCCGAGTGCCGATGCACGCTTCAGTGTCACGTACACCATCATTCTGCTCGCATCCACGCTGCTCGTCGTCGTTGGCGTCGACCCGCTGAAGCTCACGAACCTCTCGATGGCACTCACTGCTGCGTCGCTGCCGGTTGCGATTCTCCCCTTCCTCGTCCTGATGAACGATCGCAGGTACCTCGGCGACCACACAAATGGGTGGTTAGGCAATCTGGCCATTCTCGTCATCAGCGTTCTCGCCGGCATCGTCGCGATCGTATCGATTCCGCTCGAGATCATTGGAGGATCCTGATGCAGGTGTTGCTCATCCGCGACGTGCTCGACAATCAGCTCATCGACGCAACCGGACAGAACGCCGGCAAGGTGGATGGCATCGTTCTCGAGCTGCGCGCCGGCGAGCCGCCGCGCGTTCGGTTCGTCGAAGTCGGACCCGTCACACTCGCGCGACGATTGAATCGCCGCTTCGGTGACTGGTTCGCCCGCCTGGACGCGCGGCTTGGCAGCGGTCGCGGCGCTTCGGTTCGAATTCCGATATCCCGTATCACGCTCGATGAGCCTTCGCTCCGCATCGATCTCGTCGCGGCCAGCACGCCGATCATGGCGCTCGAGAAATGGCTCCGGCGCACCATCGTGAGCCGAATTCCATGGTCGTGAACGAGACGCCCCTGTCACCGAGGGAAATTCACGTCGAGGCGCTGATCGGTCGCGCTCTGCGCGATGCCGATGGCCAGAAGGTTGGACGCATCGAGGAGCTCGTCGTCGAGCAAGAAGATACCGATTGGGTCGTCGTCGAGATTCACGTGGGTGTCGGGGCACTCGTCGAGCGCGTCGTCGAGCTCTCGACGCTCGTCCCGCTGATGGGCGCGCTGGGAAAGAAGCTCGGCAAACGCTTCCGCGTTCCGTGGCACGAGCTCGATCTGACTGACCCGGATCACCCGCGTGCCATCGTTAGGCTGGGCGAACTGAAGCGTTTGGAGAGGTGAGACGTTCACGATGTGACGGCGCCAACACGTTTGGTACGGGCCCTGCCACATGTTCTCTGAACGCCTAACCCCCAGGCCAACGACTTTCGATCAGCGTGAAGACCTCGACCGACGACTGCTCGTTCAGTACGCCCTCAGTCGTGCCCTCGCCGAGTCGGAGACGGTCGAGGACGCGCTCCCGCGCGTGCTCGACGAACTCGGAACGCAGCTCGGCTGGCAATTCGGCGCCTTTTGGTTACTCGATGAGGCGCGACGATGGATGCGATGCGCCGCGGTTTGGCGATCTGGAGCGTATCCGGAATTCGAGGAAGCGACGCGCGCGAATAGCTTTCCGCGCGGCAGAGGAATCCCCGGGCTCGTTTGGCAAACGGGCGAACCCGTCTGGAAGAGCGACGTTGGTGAAATAGATCAGCTGCCTCGACAGCAGATCGCTCAGCGTGAGCGGCTTCGCGCCGTCTTCGCTTTCCCCGTCCACAGCGTTCTGCCGCGGGGCAGCGAACGTGATCGCGCCGTGGACTCGCCCTCCCGGCGGACGTCGACGGTCGGCGTCGTCGAGCTCTACAGCGAGCACGCCGAACCACCCGATGAGCAAATGCTCAATGCGGCGACCAGTATGGGCTTCCAGCTGGGCGTCTTTCTCGAGAGTCGTCGCGCTCACGAGGCCGAACGGAGCCAGCGCATCCGGAACGCGGCGGTGGTGGAGGTGGCGCTCGACTGCATTATCACCATCGATCACGACGGGCTCATTCTGGAGTGGAATCCGGCGGCGGAGCGAACCTTCGGCTACCCACGGAACGCCGTCATCGGACGTCAACTCGCCGAGACGATCATTCCACCGCACTTTCGCGAGGCGCACTATAGTGGCTTCGCACGCTATCGTCAGACGGGCGAGGCACACCTGCTCGGCACGCGCATCGAGGTCGAAGGAATGCGTGCGGACGGATCGATCATCCCGATCGAGCTCACGATCACGCGCATTCCACTTCCCGGTCCACCCGTCTTTACCGCGTACCTCCGCGAACTGACAGAGCGACGGCGGCTCGAGGCAACACAGCAGCTCCTCCTCCGCGTCAGCAACGTGCTGCTCTCGTCGCTCGAGAGCGAGCGGATGCTCTGCAATCTCAGCAAAGTCGTGGTGCCCGCGTTCGCGGATTGGTACACGGTCGACGTTGTCGAGCCGGACGGTTCGATCCGACGGCTCGAGACGGAGCACCGCGATCCATCGAAGCGCGAGGCGGCGCACGCGCTCGCTGCTCGTTATGCAAATCGGCCGGAGTCACAATTCGGAGCGCGCGCCGTCATTCGGAGCGGCCGGAGTCAGCTCGTCACCACCGTTACCGACGACATCCTTTCGAACATCGCGCAGGACGCACAGCATCTCCGTCTCGTTCGCGGCCTCGGCGTGCGATCGTTCATTGTCGTCCCGCTCCGCGGCCGCGACGCGATCCTCGGTGCGATGACCTTCGTCAGCGCCGAGTCGGATCGACGCTTCGACAAGCATGATCTCGAGGTGGCCGAAGAGCTCGCGATGCGCGCCGCACAAGCGATCGACAACGCACGCCTGTTCGCCGACGTGGAGGAGGGCCGGCGACTTCTCGAGGAGCAGGCGACGGAGCTCGAAGCGCAGGCCGCCGAGCTGGAGGTCGTCGCCGCGGAGCTCGAGCACTCGAACAATGGGCTGCGTGCGGCGAACGAAGATCTCGCCGAGCGAACCAAGGACGCGGAGCGCGCCAGATTCGACGCCGAGGACGCGCGGCGTGAAGCCGACGAGGCGAATCGCGCGAAGAGCGACTTCCTCGCCGCGATGAGCCACGAGCTACGCACGCCACTCAACGCCATCATCGGCTACGCGCAGCTGCTCGACGTCGGCATCCACGGCCCGGTCAACGCCGAGCAACATGCGGATCTCGGACGTATCGAGCGCAGCTCCCAGCACCTCCTCGGCTTGATTACCGATATTCTAAACTATGCGAAGGTCGAGAGCGGCCGCCTCGAGTACGACATCGTCGCGACCCGGCTCGATCAATCTCTCACCGCCGTCGAGGAGCTCGTCGCGCCGCTCGCCGCCGCGAAGCGCATCACCTATCGCCTGCGCACCGCGTGCCCCGGAGTGCGCGTCTGTGCCGACGCGGAGAAGCTGCGCCAGATTCTGGTGAACCTGTTGTCGAATGCCATTCGGTATACGACGGAGGGAGGATCTGTCGAGCTGTGCTGCTCGGCGCCTGATAAGGACGTGCTCATCGACGTGGTCGACACTGGCGTCGGCATCCCTGCGGACAAGCTCGAAGCGATCTTCGAGCCGTTCGTCCAGGTCGATCGCACCTACGCCGGCCAGCGGCAGGGAACGGGTCTCGGCCTCGCGATCAGCCGCGACCTGGCGAGGGGAATGCGTGGCGATCTGACGGTACGCAGTCAGCTCGGGAAGGGATCAGTCTTCACGGTTCGACTGCCCAAAGCCTGAGTCCACTCGTTGTGCTATCGTTGCGCCGTCCGCAGTTGCCGCTCTCCATCCCATCGATACACCCGTCCTCCCTTCATCACGAACACAACGCGTCGCAACGCCGTGATGTCCTTCGACGGGTCGCCGTCCACTGCGATCAGATCCGCCTGAAACCCCGGCGCGATCCGGCCGATCTGGTCGGCCAGCCCAATCGCCTCGGCGCCCAACGATGTCGCCGAAGTGATCGCCTCCATCGGCGGCTGGCCACCATCCTGCACACGGCAGATGAGATCTTCGACATTCCGACCGAGCGCGCCCGCAACCGCGTCTGTTCCCCACACGATCTTGAGTCCCGTCGTCGCGCGTGCCCGCTTGAACGCCGCAACCGCGAGCGGAATGGCCCGTTCCATCGCCGCGAAGCCTTCCTCGTTGTAATTGCCGATGCCTTGGTACTTCGCCCGGTTCTCGAGGTAATTCCGGAACACGAGCCCGCACTGCGGATCGAAGAACGTTCCGCGCTCCGCCATCAGACGCAACACGTCGTCCGTCGCGAACACGCCATGCTCGATCTGTGTACATCCTGCCATGGTCGCGGCCTTCATGCTCTCGGCGCTATGAGCGTGCACGAGCGTGCGCATCCCTTGCGCCTTCGCCTCGCCGCAGATCGCGTCGAGCTGTTCCTGCGACAAGGTCTGCTTGCCGCCGTCGCGAATGCTCTGCGACGCGAAAATCTTGATGAAGTCCGCTCCTTCGGCCTTGCGACGACGCACGATCTCGCGTAAGGAGTCCGGCGTTAGGCGCGGGCTCGTGATCGGTTGCAGCGACGTCAGTATGCGCGGCCCCGGCGTCCCGCCTGTCGCGATGAAATCGCGCAGATCCTTATCCTCGGGCGAACCGGGACTCTGAATCGTCGTCACGCCGGACGTCAACGTCGCAAATGCATTCGCGGTCATCGCCAGCATCGATTGCACGGGCGTGTCGCCGTCGCTCGGCGTGTGAAACCGGCCGCTGCGATTGAAATACCAGCTGACGTGCGCGTGACCGTCGATGAGTCCGGGCAGCACGGTGAAGTGGCTCAGATCGTACACCGCGTTGCCTGTCGCGACTCGATCGACGCGACTGATCTTTCCCTGTTGCACAATGATGGTCGCGTTCTCGAGCATGCCGCCGTGGCCGTCGATCAACCGACCAGCCCGAATCGTCACGGTCGCGGTCTGCGCCGCGAGCGCGGCGGGAAGTGAGAGCATTGTGACGGCTGCGATACGAGTGTGCATGGCGACACGGTGAGGATGTTGAGAGGTCCAAGTGCGAGCCAAGAAATCCGACGCTGGCGCAATAATACGACACCGCATCATAGTTCGAGAGGCCTGTAACGGGAGCAGGTGGAGTTCCTCGTCGACTCGCGGCGAATGGGCACGTCGAGAACGGCATGTCTGCGGTGACGCAGGGCGGCGTGGCAGCGGCAAGGGAGTAGCTTTGTTGAATGACTCGACGGCCTCATGCTCTCGCCATTCTCACCGTCCTCCTCCTCGCGCCGCTCGCTGCGACGCCCGCGCAATTCGCGACGACCGAGTACGCCCAGCGACGCGCGGCACTGCTAGCGCAGATCGCCGACGGCGTCGTCCTCGCGTTAGGCGCCCATGAGCCGGCGCAGGATTATCTTTCCTTCTACCAGACGCCGTCGTTCAATTATCTCACCGGCTTGGTCGAGCCCGACGCCGCGCTCGTGATCGTCAAGTCCGGCGGGAGCGTCACGAGCACGCTCTTCGTCGAGCCGCGCATTCCCGCGCGTGAAGTCTGGGTCGGCACGCGCCTCGGCGTCGACGGTGCGCAGCGCCGCACTGCCTTACCGACGCGAGAAATCGGCGATCTCGCCCAGGTTCTCGATTCGCTCAGCTCCTCGGGATTGCCCTGGTACGTCGTCGGCGACTTCTCGACCGAGGATCCAGGAAGCGGCCTCACGCCCGACCAGCAATTCGTCTCGGCGTTCCGCAGCCGGCATCCTGCGATCGTCGTGAAAAACGCGACGCCGCATGTCCTGCAGCTCCGCGCCACGAAGTCGCCGGCCGAGCTCGCGCTCATCCGTCAAGCCGCCGAGATCACCGCGCGCGCCGAGCGCGACGCGATGCAGGCGCTCGCGCCGGGAATGAACGAATTCGAAATCCAGGCGCTCGTCGAGTACACCTTTCGACGCAACGGCGCCGAGCGGCCCTCCTTCGCGTCGATCATCGGCTCGGGACCTAACGCGACGGCGCTGCACTACAATCTCGACGACCGCTTCATCGAGGGCGGGGACATCGTCGTGATGGACATCGGCGCTTCGTACAAAGGGTACGCCGCCGACGTCACGCGGTCGATCCCGGCAAACGGAACGTACTCGCCCGAGCAACGCGCGATCTACCAGATCGTGCGCGACGCGCAGGGGTCCGCGGAACGACAGGCCAAACTCGGCGCGCCTGCGCATTTCATGTCCGACTCCGCGACGGCGGTCCTCGCCGCCGGCCTAACGAGGCTCGGTCTCATCGAGGCACCGGGGGCGAGCTACGATTGCGACGCCGGCGGCCAGACGGCGCAATGTCCGCAGTACGACCTGTACTACATGCACGGACTCGGACACGGCATCGGCCTCGAGGTTCACGACCCGGATCAGGCGGAGATTGCCCCCGGCGACGCGTTCACGATCGAGCCCGGCATCTACGTCCGCAGCGACGTGCTCGACGTCCTTCCCCAGACACCGCGCAATCGCGCCTTGATCGCGAAACTCCGGCCAGCCGTCAACCGCTACCGCAACATCGGCATTCGCATCGAGGACGACTACATCGCGACACCGAATGCTGTCGAATGGATCTCGCGCGCGCCGCGCGAAATGGCGGAGATCGAAGCGATCATGAAGACTCCGCGCTCCACGCGCGCATCGAGAGATTCGGCGCTCATCGAGCGATACAGGCGGCCTTGACGGCAGGGCGCTTGGAGAACGGCGCGTCGCGGCCCTCGCGCCCTCACGCCGGATAGACCTCGAACAACCCCGCCCCTCCCATTCCCCCACCGATGCACATCGTCACGAGCCCGACGCCTCCGCCTCGCGCCCCGAGCTCATGCACCAGTTGCGTCGTCAATTTCGCACCCGTTGCACCTAACGGGTGACCGAGTGCGATCGCACCGCCGTTCACGTTTACCTTGTCCTCGGACATCTTCAGCTCGCGCACCACGGCGACCACCTGCGACGCAAACGCCTCGTTGAACTCGATCAAGTCGATGTCCTTCATCGACATCTTGGCGCGCTTGAACGCCTTCGGCACGGCCTTGATCGGCGCGATACCCATCACCTCCGGTTCGACACCCGCTGTGGCGAAGGTGATGAAACGCGCGAGCGGTTTGATGCCTAACGCGGTCGCGCGCTCGCGGCTCATCAGGACAAGTGCCGCGGCGCCATCCGAATAGGGACTCGAGTTGCCCGCCGTCACCGTACCCTTCACCTTGAACGCGGGTTTCAGCTTCGCGAGCCCCTCCAATGTCGTCTCGGGACGCAGCAGCTCGTCGCGCGTGACCTCGGAGCTGCACGCTTCCTTGCTCGCTCCTTCCCACGTCGTTTTCGTCACTGGAATCGGCGCGATCTGTTTGGCAAACGCGCCACTCCGCCACGCGTTCGTCGCCTTTTGCTGGCTGCCTAACGCCCAGCGATCCTGATCCTCGCGCGACACGTGCCAGCGCTCGGCGACGCGCTCGGCGGTGAAACCCATGCCGATGTACGACTCCGTCAGCTCCGGCGCGAGCCTGGTGTAATAGCCGGACATCGGCACCTGGCTCATCATCTCGACGCCGCCCGCGATCACGATGTCGCCCATGTCCGTCATGATCTGCTGTGCCGCGAGCGCGACCGTCTGCAATCCGGAAGAGCAGAACCGGTTGATCGTCGCCGATGGCACCGCGACCGGAAAGCCCGCGCGCAACGATGCGAGCCGCGCCACGTTGAGTCCCTGCGACGCTTCCGGCATCGCGCAGCCCCAGAAAATGTCATCGATCGTGGTGGGATCGACACCTGCTTTCTGCACCGCCGCGCGCATGACCCACGCCGAGAGCTCGGTGGGATGCACGCTCGCGAGCGCGCCATCTTTCTTCCCTTTCGCCACCGGCGACCGCACGGCGGACACGATTACGGCTTCTCGGAGTTCAGTCACACTCAATCCTCTTTGTCATGGTAATTGATGATTGGTGGTTGGTTTTGCGAAGGCACCAGTCACCAACCACCAACCACCAGCCACGATTCCTCAATTCCGCAGTGGCTTTCCCGTCTTCAGCATATGCTGAATCCGCTCCTGCGTTTCCTTCGCCCCTAACAACCGCAGGAACGCATCTCGCTCGAGATCCAGAATATCCTGCTCCGTCACTAGCCGGCGCTCGCCATCGCCCCCCGTGAGGACGTACGCAATCTCGTGCGCAAGCCGCACTTCGTAATCCGTGATCTGCCCGGCCTCGCGCATCGCAAACGCTGCGTAGTTCAAATTCCCCAACCCCTCGCGGCCCAGCGCCGTGATCGTCATCGGTGCCGGCGGCACATAATCAGGCGCGAGATCGAGCACGCGTGCCTTCGCATCCGCAATGAGCTGATCCCGGTTCATCGAGATCCGATCTGTCGTGCGCAGCAAGCCGAGCTTCCTCGCCTCGAGCGCGCTCGTGCTCGTCGTCGCCATCGCGATCAGCTTGAATGCTCGCTTCACCGCCTCGAACGGGTCCGCCTCCTCATATGGCGCGAGGTCATTCGTGAACCGGAAGAGCAGCTCCTTGGTCCCGCCGCCGGCGGGCAACAATCCGACTCCGACCTCGACGAGACCCATATATAGCTCGGCGTGCGCCTGCACGAGATCCGCGTGAAGCGAGAACTCACAGCCGCCGCCTAACGTCAAGCCGAACGGGGCGACGACAACGGGAAAGGGTGCGGCACGCAAGCTCATCGAGCAGGATTGAAACAGCTCCACGGCCGCCTCGAGCTCCTTCCACCGCCCATCGCGCACCATTCGCATTACCCAGCCCAGATCGGCGCCGGCCGTGAAGGTGCGCGGATCGTCGTTGCCGATGACCAAGCCTGCTAACCCGTCGCGCCGAACGCGCGCCAACGACTCCCCCAGCATGCGCAGCACGCCCTCACCGAGCGTGTTCATCTTGCTCGTGAACTCGAGCACCGCGACGCCGTCTCCGACGTCGACGAGACTCGCGTCCGTCGACGCCTCGAGCAATCGCCGCCACCGCTTCTGCGACGCGAGATGGATCGTACCCGGGACTTCGGGTACGCGCGCGTAGCCGCCGTCATTCGTCAGGTACCGTAGCTCATCGCCCGCGCTTCGATAGAAGCAGCCCTCCACTTTGCCGAGCATCGCTGGCATGTCGAGCCCGAGCCGCTCGAAGCCGCTCTCGAGGAAATCGAGACCAAGCAGATCCATCTGCTTGAATGGCCCCGCTTCCCACGCATAACCCCACTCCATCGCTCGGTCGACGCTGACGAGGTCGTACGCGATTACCGGCGTCGTCGTGGCCACGTAATGCGAGAATCGCAGCAGGTACTCGCGCGCGAAGTCGCCGTATCGTCCCTCCAGCTCGCGCACCGCCGCGAAGCGCTCGGCGAGTGGCAAGCCCGTCATGCGATCGAGCTCCGGGCTGTCGGGCTTGCGCTGCGGCCCGTAGTTGAGCGTTTTCCAATCGAGCGTCTGGATGTCCTTGCCAACGCGTCGATAGAATCCCGCACCGCTCTTCTCTCCGGCGCGCCCCGAGCTCACCAGCTCCTTCACCCAGCCGGGCATCGCGAACGCTTCGCCAGTCGCCTGGCTCAACCCTTCCGTGACATGAAGGAGAACGTCGATTCCCGTGAGATCTCCCGTGCGGAAAGTTGCAGACTTCGCGCGACCGAGTATTGGACCAGTGAGCACGTCGGCTTCGTCGATCGTGAAGCCATAGCGTTGCATCAAATCCAGCGCGAGCACCATTCCGTACACGCCGAGGCGATTCGCGACGAATCCGGGAACGTCTTTCGCGAGCACGATTCCTTTGCCGAGCACGCGCTCGCTGACACGTTGCGCGGCGTCGATTGCCTCACGACGCGTTTCGGCCGTCGGTATGATCTCGAGGAGGTGCAGATAGCGCGGCGGATTGAAGAAATGCATGCCGAGGAAGTTCGACCGAAATCTTTCCGACCGTCCTTCCGTCAACACACGCATCGGAATCCCGGACGTGTTCGTCGCGACGATGACGTCGCCGCGCAGCATCGGTTCGAGCCGCGCATAGAGCTCGCGTTTTGGTCCCGGCTGCTCGATGATCGCTTCGATTACCAGGTCGCACTCGGCGAGCAGTTGGAGATCATCTGCGGTATTGCCGATGCGAATCAGCGACGCGCGATCCGGATCCATGAACGCCGCCGGCCGCGCTTTCTTCGCGCGCTCGAGCCCTTGCCTAACGATCGCATTCTTGTCCGCATCGGGTCCGGCCACGTCGAGCAACACGACCCGCAACCCCGCCGACGCCGCTAACGCCGCGATCCCGCTCCCCATCGTACCTGCCCCAACCACACCCAACCTGGTGATGCGCATCCAAGTCTTCTCCGTAAGAGCTGACTACCCGGTGAAAACTAAGCGCCCTCCGACGCTCGATTGTGGCCGCGTTGGTGCGCGTGAGTTAGAACGGATCGCCCGGCGGCGCTACCAGTGCCCGCGTGAGAGCCGGCAACTGCCGCTTGTCTATCCACTGCCCGACATCCGTCGCAATCGCCAACCAATGCGCCCTCTCCTCTTCGCTGCGCCCCACACCCTTCGACCACGCCACCGCGCTCGGCCGCAGCTCGGTGAGCTTGAGATCGGCCATCGCCCGCACTTCGGGCGCAGCCTCGGAGTCCGCCGCGAGCAATAGGAGCCGGTCGACCACAGCCCGCTGCGTCACGCGCTGGAGCGCCGTGAGCTTCGGCGTTGCCGCCGTCGGAGCGCGCCACGTCGCGTTCACCAATGCATCGATCACGTTGCCTAACGTGAAGCCCGATCCGTGCGCGGCGAACTGCACCAAGCGTGCGTCCCGGTCGCGCTGCAGGATGCCGTCGACGACCATCTGTGCCAGCGTACGCGCCGCGCCAAGCTCGTCGAATGCCGGACGCGTTCGGCTGCCGAACAGCTCCACGGGCGGGGTCACATTCGTCGCACCCGGTGCCATCAGCGTGAGCGCCGTGTCCGGGATCGCGAGCTCCTTCGGCGCGAGTGCAGATAAGAGCAGCGTCAGCGCCGCCCGCTGCTGCGCCGCGGCGATCGGATGCGTCACCTGCTGACCGTCACCGCGAACCGCATTCGCGTACTCCATTCCACCGATTGTCTTCGTCAGGCCATTCAGCGCGAAGCGGTGCATGAAGTACACGGGCGCCAGGCGCTCCTGCAACAAGGTGATCGGGTCACCGACGCGAATGTTCCGTTCGCCGAACCGATCGAGCGCGACGCGACGCACGGCCATCTGATTTTCGAGAAAGCTCATCGCACTTTCGCGGTCATCCCACAGACTTACGCGCGGATCAGACCCATACTCGGGTCGAGCATCTGCATCCGAGAGAAACAGGTAGCCACGCTTGAGTCCATCCGCGACGATCGCGCGAAGCGAGTCCGCTTCGGTCGCGGCGGGGAAGATTCCATAGCCCCAGTGAATCGCCCAGACGTCATACGCGCCCGGTCCCACACCGTACGCCTGCGAGAGGTCGATGCGACCGTCGGGCGTCAGCGACACCCGCGGCGGTGGGTAATCCATCACCGACGCGCGCTCGAAGCTCGAGGCGATGTAGTTGTGCGCCAGGCCCAACGTGTGGCCAACCTCATGCGCGCTCACCTGTCTCACGCGCGCCAGGACGAATGCCGTGTCGGCCGCGGCGGCGGCGGCTCCCATCAGGCCAGCGTAGAGGTTGTAATCCGTGCGCGAGCGATGCGAATCGAGCCGAGCCATGCCCTTTAGCATCTCTCCGGTCCGCGGATCCGTAACCGCACCCCCCACCGACCAGCCGCGCTCGTTCCGATTCTCCCACTGCACGACGTTGTATCGGATGTCCATGGGATCGACGCCCTCGGGCAGCAGCTGGACCTTGAATGCTCCGTGCAGGCCCGCCCGTTCGAAGGCTTCCGTCCACCAACCCACCCCTTGCAAGGTCGCCGTTCTCAAAGGCTCCGGGATCCCGCGATCGACGTAATAAATGATGGGGTTCTTGATCGGCGAATTCGGATCACTCGGATTCATGCGCTCGAGCCGATGGCGCGCGATCCATCGCACCTGCAAGGGGCGTTGAATCGGTTGGCCATAGTCGTTGAACGAGATTCCGAAATATCCGACACGTGGATCCCAGGCCCGCGGTTCGTAGCCGTCGTTAGGTAGCGCGACCAGCGCGAGGTGTTGACGTAGCGTGACCGCGTGGCCGTCCGGCGCCACGCGCTCGACGATCGAACCCGGTGATCCGGTAGTCGCGAACGTGAGCGCAACTTCGATCTCGGTGTTCTGTGGAAATGCCTTCGTGTACGGCGGGTAGATCGAGGACCGCTCGCGCGCCACCGTGTACATCCCCTGGCGACTCGACGCCAGCGTTTCGGCGACGTGATTCCAGTCGCGCATAACGAGGTCCGCCGCGTCGACGAGGAGTCGGCCGCCCTCCATCGCCACGATCGGCAGCGACGCGACCGTACTCGCCGCGAACGCCTCGCGCACCGTGCGCTGATGATCGGGATTGCTGAGTGCCGAGCTGCGATAGTTCCAGTTCTCCAGCACGACGAGCACCCGCTCCCCGTCCCGATCGAACCGGACGACGTCGCTTGCCGCATCCGATCCGCGATCGATGCCGATTGGATTCGACCCCAGACCCGTCGCCTGCGTCACCACGAATAGCGCCCGAGTCGAGTCATGCGGCAGCTCGAGCAGGAGCTTGCCCTGCCGCGGATCGAAGTAGAGCGGAATGAAGCCGTCGAATTTCTCGAAGCCGCTCGTTCGGCTCGCGATAGATGTAGAGATCGACGAGGAGACCCCTTGCGCACCGGGCGTTGCCTGCGCCGTCGCTATCGAAGCGCCGGCGATAAGGGGAACGACGCCCAGAAGTGTCACAAGAGTCCAGGCACTATGCACGCGCATTCGAAAATCGGGCTGAGGTGAGAAACCAAGGGTGTGCGAGTATCTCCGGCGGCCGGCGGCGACGCAAGCGCTTTCCGGCCACACGATCCAACTTCGGGACGCGAGATGGTAAGATTCTCGCAGTGCCTTTCGATGACGTCGCTTCGTTACGCTCGACACTATTGTGAGCTCAGTCCACTTCCGTCCTGACACGCATGTTCCAGCTTCGTCGCATTCTGCTCGCATTGGTCGTGACCACCGCGGCGTGCTCCAGCGGGCCCGAGATCCGTAAACTCGGCGACTACGGAACCGTTGCGCCTCTGTTCACCACGCCGCAGAACGAGAAGACGCCGACGCAGATCACGGTGAATCTCGCGCGCCCTTCGTACGTCACAGCGCTTTATGTGGTGCCCGGTCGGGGAGCCGTCATCGTATTTCCGACGGATACCGCGATGAATACGCACGTCGACGCGGGACAGCACACGATCCCAGTGCAGTTCCGGGAGCGCGCGTTCAATCGCGACAGCATGTTCGCCGCGATCCGACGGCAGCAACAGGGACGCAATCCCAATCCGTCCCAGCCACCACCGGTCTTCCGCGATACGGCTCGCCGCGACTCCGTGCGTTACGGAAGCGACAGCGGGACCACCTCGCGCGGCTTGGGCCCTCTTCGCGAGCCCGGCCCAGGAGCAAGTCCGATCGGCTACCTCCTTCTCGTCGCATCGCCAACCGAGATCCCGCTCGCCGGGCTCCGACACCGGGTGAACGGCGTCACGATTCCGATCGACGATGACGAAGCGCTCAGCACGGTTATGAAGCTCGTAAAGTCGACGCTGCCCGATGGGACGAATCTCGCCGGGTACGCGAAGGAGCTCGATCGGACCTGAGCCAGACCGGCGCAACTGCGCAGGTCACTTCCCCCTCACGATTCCGTTTCGGATTCGCACGGCCTTCGCTCCAGCCTTCGTATCCGCCTCGAGTACGATATCTCCAGGCGCAAAGCGCAGCTTTCCCGTCAGCGAGAGCGTTTGTCCCGCGCGTCGCACTTTCACGACAATCGGCGAACCCTCCGCCGCGTTGCCGAACTTGCCCCGGAAATGCTCGCCGAATTGCTCGTCTGTCACAGGAATGTCGCCGACGGTGAGGAGGTAATCCCCTTCTCGCACCCCCGCCGCCGCGGCTGAGCTCCCCTCCTCGACGCGCGTCACCAGCACACCACCGGAGTCGGCGACCGTGTACACGCCAAGACGCGGCGCGTTCGGCCGACTCGTGTGCAGTCCCGCGAGCGCGAGCACGCGATCCCATGGATACGATTCGCGGCCCTCTACGTATCGTGCCGCAAAATCGCCGAAGGATTTTCCGCCCGCTGCCTTGCTTACCGCTGCCCACCAGTCCGTCGCGGTAAAGCCGCGGCCGGCCTTGTAGACATTCGTATAGAGATCTCTCATCACGTTGTCGAGAGACTGGCGGTTGTCACTCGCGTCGCGAATCATGATGTCGAGGAGCAATCCCGCCAGAGAGCCTTTCGCGTAATACGTGTACTGCGTGCCGTCGACCGGATGAATCCACGTGTCGATCGACGCGTCGTCCAGCGAGACGGGTCGGGTGTCGCTCACTTCACGCATCTTCGCCGCCGTCGCGGCATAGAAGCCGTTCTCGTCGACGACTCCGCCGCGCACCTCAGCGAGATCGGCGTAGTAGTCCGTGATCCCTTCGCTCACCCACAGCCACGGCGTCGGCTGCGAGCGATCGTATTCGTACGGCCACATTTCCGCCGGTCGCAGACGCTTCACGTTCCACGCATGGAAGATCTCGTGAGCGTACAGCGACGGCTGAAAGGTGCTCCCGATCGCGACCGGAGTCACGACGTCGACGTGTGAGCTCTGATGTTCCAGACCGCTCGCGCCTTGATACGATGAGTCGGCGATCTGCATGACCGTGTAATTCTCCCACGGCACTTCGCCGAACACCGCAACCTCGGGTGGAATCACGCGCTTGAGCTGATCCCAAGCCGTTAGGCGCGCGGCACCGCTCACGCTCCCCTGAGGGTAGGTCACATAGCGCACCCACTTCCCGGAGATCTGCGCACTGTCGATGTCGAAGCGGCCAACGAAGAAGGGCATGTCGACCAGATCGTGATAGTTCGTCGCGCGGAAGCTGTTCGCTCCCTCGGCTTGCATTCCCGTCGCGACGCGCCAATCCGCTTCAGTACGCACCGTTACGCGCGCCGGGAATCCGAGCGAGCGTCCCTCGGGGTACAGGAACAGGTTGGTACCGGTGAAGAGCAGGAAGTCGCGCTGTGTCCACGCCATGGCGTTGTCGAGCGAGTCCGCGAGATACGTGAAGCTCACCGTGACGCTCTTCGCGCCAGCCGGCTCGACGCGCCAGCTGTCATAATCCTGTTTGCTCCACGTCAGGTCGTGACCGTCTGCCTTCGCGACGAAGTCAGAGACCCAACGTGCAAAGTTGCTAATCTCGTACGCGCCCGGCGTCCATTCGGGAAGCGACAGAATCACCGGAGCGTTTCCCCCGACCGCGAAGGTCATCGAGACCTTCACCGTCCGCGACGCCGCGGCGACGTGGTCGAAGGTGATCTCGTAGCGAATGTCCTGGATATCGGCGGAAGTGCCTTTCGCGTCTCGCGGCGCTTGCCCCGCGGCCGGCGCTCCGACGAGGAATGCGGCGATCGCCGCGACACTCCGCCTGCCAAGGCTGGACGGCGTCATGAAGCTCCAATGAGTGGGCCAGTGCTGCGAAAAACTACACTCGACCGTGGATGAGGTGTGCAAGTTCCGACGCGCCGCGACGTCTCCCGCTCGGGGTCGAGAACGGGATGGTCACAGCGGCGATCCGACTGATCTGCTCGACCCCGCTGTCGGGTCGCTCTTACATCGAGGATTCGATGTCCGCCACAACGCGCCTAGCCCTGCTCTTCATCGTCATCGCGGCCGCGATGACCGGCTGCGACGCCGATGCCGGTAGGCGTCAGTACGCTCACAGTCCACAGGCGGCGAAAGCAGCGTTTTCCGCCGGCGTCGTGCGGATTGCCGACTCAGTTTCTCCTGCTGCCCTCGACGGCTTTGAGAGCCGCGCACGTCACGATACCACTGGCGCTGCTGGCGCCGCCGATCGCGCACGCGTCGTTGTAAGTGAGGCGGAGGCCAGTCCGGCTCCAGAGAATACGCGAACCATCGCTCCACCGGCCGTTCCCCAGGATGTCGTCCCCGGAAGCATGCTCGTTCGTGTCGGCCAGGCGTCGGTGCAAGTCGAGTCGCTCGACGTAGGAATTTCCCGCGTTCGCGACGTGGCAAGGCGCACCGGCGCCGTCATCGCCAACACCACGATGGAGGATGGCAAGGAACAAACGCGGGCCGCCTCGCTCGAGCTCCGCATTCCGTCACAGCATTTCGACGAAGCAGTGAGTGGACTCTCACCCATCGGCAAGCTGGAATCCGTGAATGTCAACGTCGAGGACGTCGGCGAGGAATTTGTCGACGTACAGGCGCGCATGACCAACGCGCGGCGACTCGAGCAACGTCTCACCGACCTCCTCGCCAATCGCACCGGCAAGCTCACCGACGTGCTGCGCGTCGAGAGCGAGCTCGCGCGCGTCCGTGAAGAAATCGAGCGCTTCGAGGGACGAATGCGGTATCTCAGCTCGCGCGCATCGGTCAGCACGCTCACCATCGCCCTCCACGAGGCGTACCCGATCGTCGCCGAGCATGCCGGAATGCACCCGATGCGCGATGCATTCGCCCAGGCGGGAAGGAATTTCGTCAGCCTTACAGCAGGCCTGATCGCCTCTCTAGGCATACTCGTCCCCGTTGGCCTACTCATCGGCGCGGCTCTCTACATCGCGCGGCGATTTCTCGCGAACCACGGTCTCCGCCTGCCAGAGAAGAGCGTCGGCGGCGAGCGCGCCTAACAGGGGCTTCGCGGTTCGACACATTTCCGAACTCGAGGATTGAACTTCGGGTACATTAGACCTTGGGGACCGCCAGTCGAGCGATTGGCGGTCCCTGCCGGTGACGAGCACGCCGCGAGATCTGCGCGCACGCGCTTTGCCCCGTCGGGGAACCGGCGTCGCCGTGCTCGTAAGGCAACGCTTTCGGAGGGTTCCATGTTACGCTCGCGCCCACGGACGGCGGCGTTGTCTGCTTGCGTCCGGCGTTGTGTACCCGTGCTGCTGCTACCGGCGTTCGCATCGGTGTCCGCGCAGTCCGTGGGTGCGATTTCCGGCACCGTGCGCGACTCGACCGGTACGCCCATTCCCGGCGTCGAGGTCGTGTTGCTGCAGCTCAAAGGCGCGGTGCACTCCGATAGTCTCGGCGTCTTCCGCTTCCCCAGCATTGCTGCCGGAAAGCATGAGCTCCACTTCCGCCGGCTCGGCTTCGCACCGAAGTCCCTCGACACGGCGATCACAGAGGGAAAAACGCTCGCGCTCAACGTCGTGCTCGAGGCCTCGGCGACGGAAATCGAAGGCGTAACGGTCGAAGAGCTCGCGCGCCGCCGTCAAATACTCGCCGACTTCTACGACCGCAGCTCGCGGGGCTTCGGTCATTTCGTAACTCGAGAGGACATCGAGAAACGAAACCCGATGAACCTGAGTGACATGATGCGAATGATCCCCGGCGCTCGTCTCGTTCCGCTGCGCGGTGGCGGCCAAGCCACGCTGCGCTTCAACCGGGCGTCGATGGGCGGACGCGATTGTCCGCCCCAGTACTGGGTCGATGGGGTGAAGGCGTACGGCCTCAACATCGACGACATCGTCCCGCAAGACGTCGAAGGCATCGAGATCTACGAAGGCGCCGCAACGGTACCACCGCAGTTCAACACGAAGGAAGGAACCACCATCTGCGGCGTCGTCGTCATCTGGACGCGGATTCCGGGTACATAGGCAGGCTCACAACCTGCGGCATATATTGAGGCTGGCGGTTCAAGGTTAGGGTTTCATGGTTCCACCGATCGTCGGCCTCGGCCCTTCGGACGAGGTTTCGACCCGATACGACTGGCTCACTCCCGAGCGCCTCGCGCACGTGCGCGCCGTGCTCCTCGGATTGACCCTCTTTTTCGGCCTCGTCGTCTGGATCTTCCACACGCTTGGCCCCGCTACTGTCCGGGCGCCCAACTTCATCTTCAAGCTTCGCGGCGTTGGCGTGCTCACCTGGTTGTATGCGCTCGTCCAGATGGCGGATATGCGGTTTTACAACAGCCGCTTCGCGCAGCGCCGGCGCGCCCAGCTCCGGATCCCAGAGAGCCTCAACGGGTGGCTTCTCGGGCAGATGGTAGCCTGGTTCGGCATTCTCTACTACGGCCTCACCGAAGACCTTCGCTGGTTCATCGCCGGATTAGTTATCCTTGCGGTCAGCTTCTGGGCGTTCCCGGTTCGCGAGGACAGGAGTCCCTCGACCAGCGCCCGCTGAAGGTGGCGTTCGTTCGGGTCGTTGTTGCGAAGCCCAACCAATCACTTGAGTTTCCGAGGGCCAGGGCGTTTCGTCATGTTCCTGTGCCCATACGCCGCCGAAGTCGGCCGCACCGAGCTTCACTTTCGTTGAACGAGAATGCTGAACCCGTCCTCGATCGCGTTCCTGAAACGCTTGTTGGATACGCCGGGCCCATCGGGCTATGAGGCTGCCGCAGGCCGAGTGTGGCGAGAAGAGGCCGCAGGATTCACGAAACACGTGAGCACGGACGTCGCCGGCAACTGCATGGCCGAGGTGAATCCAAGCGGTACACCGACGATCATGCTCGATGGGCACCTCGACGAGATCGGTCTGATCGTGCAGTACATCGACGACGATGGGTTTATCTACGTCTCTCCCATTGGCGGTTGGGATCCGCAGGTCCTCGTTGGTCAGCGCATTCGCTTTCTTGGCCACGGCGGTGACGTCGTCGGTGTCGTTGGCAAGAAGCCGATTCACCTCATGAAGAACAGCGACCGCGAGCACGCCTCGAAGATGACTGATCTTTGGGTCGACATCGGCGCATCGAACCGCGCCGAAGTGGAGCAGCGCCTGCAAATCGGTGATGCAGGTGTGATCGATTCCAGAAGCGTCGATTTTCCCAATGGACGTCTCGTCTCGCGCTCGATCGACAACCGCATCGGCGCGTTCGTCATACTGGAGGCGCTGCGTCGGTACTCCGAGAATCCCGGATCGGCGCGGGTCGTGGCCGCTGCGACCGTACAGGAAGAAATTGCCTGGCACGGTGGCGGTGCGCTCGTTTGCGCGCATTGCATCAATCCGCAGATGGCCATCGTCGTCGACGTGACGTTCGCGACCGACCATCCGAATCTCGAGAAGAAAGAGCTCGGCGAACACAAGATGGGTTCCGGCCCGGTGGTTAGCCGCGGCGCCCTGATCTCGCCTGTGGTGTTCGATCTCATTCGCGATACGGCACAGACGAAGAAGATTCCCTTCTCAGTGCATGCGGTGGGGCGGGACACGTCGACCAATGCCGACGCGATCCACATCGCTCGAGAGGGCGTGGCGACGGCGCTCGTCTCGATTCCCAACCGCTACATGCATTCGCCTAACGAGATGATCAGCCTCGAGGACGTCGATAAAACGGCGACGCTGCTCGCTGAAGCCTGTCGTGCGGTCCCGGCAACGATCGATCTCACCGCGCGTTAGGCCCGACCATCGCTCCGTGGTCTCAAGTTGAGCGGGTCGCGCGCTGGTACGCCCTCGCCGCCGCATCGCGCACATCCCGCTCCTTATCCTCGCGCAGCACGGAGATCGCCGCGATCGCGGCTTGCGTCTTCGCCTCCGACAGCGCCTGAATGGCCGCAATGCGAAACGAGTTCGGCTTCCGCTCGAGCAATCGGCGCTTCGGCTCCGCCGCGCGAATGAGCTGCTCGACCGCCGCCGGGGTCGCGATTTTGCCCAACGCGGAGAGCAGCGCGAGTTGAACCTCGGTATCCGGCTCGTCCTCGAGCACCGTGCGTAGCTGCGCGGTGCTCTTCTCGTCCTTCCGGGACGCGAGCGCCATCACCGCGTGCGCGCGCGTCCGCGGCGACTCGGCCTGAAGCATCTCGCACACCGCTCGGAATCCCGCCGTTGTTCCGAGATTGATCAGCGCGTTCGCCGCCGATTTCCGCACTCGCTCATCGGCGTGCTGGAGGAGCGGCAGGAGCGCCGGCTCCGAGGACTGCACCTTCATCTCGCCGAGGAGATCCGACGCGTTGCGCACGACGAACCACCGCGTGTCGCCGAGCATATGGACGAGCGTCGAGACGCCGGTCTGCAGGCGGGGCAGAACCTCGAGGTACGCGTGCCGGTCAGTCGCCAGCGCTTCTTCGGTCAGGAGCTCGATCACCGCGTCCGCTCCCTCGGCGCCAGCGCGCGAGAGCACGCGCTCCAGATCGACCGCGATGTCACGCTTACGCGGCAGGAGCATCGCGATCCCGCGGAGCAACGCCGGCCGAAGCAATCGGCGCAACGTCATCGTGCATGCCTGCCGGCGAGTTTCGCTATTCCCGTTCGACTCCCGCTGCACGATACCGATGCAGATCGCGGCGAGCACGTGCGTGCGCCCGTCTCGCGACGAATGCTCCGCCAGCGTCGCCAGCTCGTCGAGCCGCTCCCCTTCCTCGTTAGGCGACTTGGCAACGTCGAGCGCCGCAAAGAGCGACTCGGTGTCTTCCTTCGCCACCTGCACAGCTCGGAATTGATGCCACATCTCGCGGTTCTCTACGAGCTGCATCCCCTGCACCGGCGTTCCTCCGGTCATCGGCAGTCGCATTCCCTTGCTGGGGAGCGGCGTCGGCTCGGAGAGCTTGTTGTCCAGCTTTGGCGAGAGCGTGTCGTCCTCGTACGCGAACTTGAGCGCCCCAAGCTTCAGCGGCGTAAAATGTTCTTTTGCGTTGCGGCCCTTGTCGCCGCTCGATCCGGGCGTCGAAAGGATTCTCGCCGTACCGAGGAGCTCCGCCGGGGGAGTATTCGCGGCCAGCTCGATGATCATTACCCCGTGCTGCATCATCTGAGCACCCAGCTCTGGAGCCGCCGCCAGCGCGTCTGGCAGAGCCTTGCCGTTCGCGAACACTCGGCTCCCGCGTCGCGCAATCGTGACTGGACCCTGGCCAACAACGGCCATCGCCGCACGCAACGCGTCCTTCTGCTCCTCGATGTTTCTCGGATCGTGGAGCAGAAGCCAGACGAGTCGTGCGTACTGGCAGGCGAAAACGATGGCTGGATTCACTGGGTCGGCATCGGATCAAAGCGGCGCAGCATCGATGTCACGGACGCATGCCGCGCCCCTGCACGCCCCGGACTCTCAGCAGACGCCTGCAGCGGCGACCCGTCACGACCTTTTGGCCCAGTACCCGCTTGACGCTTCGTCGCGTAACTTCGCTTCCACTTGCCTCGAACATGGAGTTGAATGGGGATGTTCTTCCCGCGCGGCTTACCGGCCTCGCCGCGACGGTTTTTTATCGGCGCGCCCTTGGTGGCGTTGAGCGCCGTCTTGCACGCCTGCGCCAGCGCCGCTCCGGTGCCTGGCGCGGCGGGAACCAGACCCGCCGAAAACCACGCGGACGCGCGCGGTCTCCACGCCGATATCGCCTTCCTTGCGGGCGACGCACTCGAAGGCCGCGGCACTGGCACGCCGGGCAATGATTCCGCGGCCGCGTTCATCGCACGGCGATTCCAGACGCTCGGTCTGACACCGTTGGGCGGCGACTTCGAGCAACACTTTGTCGCCCATCCGCTCGTTGCTCACAACGTCGCGCCGCTCTCGTTGCCGACGCAGAACGTTGTGGCCCTGTTGCCCGGTCGCGATTCGGCGCTTCGCGGGCAATTCGTGATCGTCGGAGCGCACTTCGATCATCTCGGGCGCTCGACTCAGGGTGCGCTCGACCCGGATCGCAAGAATGCCGTTCGTCGCGGCGCGGACGATAACGCTTCAGGCACTGCCGCTGTCCTGGAGCTTGCGCGTCTCTTCGCGAGGTCGCCCACTCGACGCACGATTGTCTTCGTCACCTTTAGCGGCGAAGAGATGGGCCTGCTCGGCTCCGAGTACTTCGTCGCGAACAGCCCTGTCCCGCTCGACAGCACCGACGCCATGATCAACTTCGACATGGTCGGACGACTGCGAGACGACAAGCTGATCGTCTACGGCGTCGCGACGGCGACGGAGCTCACGGCTTTGCTCGACAGCGCCAACGTCGCGACTGCTACCGAGCGGCAGTGGCGTGCACCGCTACGCCTAACGGCACTCGGCGATGGCTACGGTCCATCCGATCACAGCTCGTTCTATGCGCGCAATATCCCGGTGCTGCACTTCTTCACCGATCTTCACGAGGACTATCACCGCGCGACTGATGTGGTGAGCAAGATCAACGCGAAGGGCGAGGCGCGCGTCGTCGACGTCGCCGAGAGCGTCATTCGCGCCATCGCCGATCGCCCAGGGCGACTCACGTTCGTGCGAGGCGCGGCGCCGCCGCCAGTCGGAGGGGACCGTGAGGGCTCCGACGTTTATCTCGGCTCGATTCCCGATATGACTGGCGGCAACCAGGGGCTGCGCTTAACGGGCATCCGCGCCGGCAGTCCCGCCGAGCAAGCAGGCCTGGAGTCGGGCGACATCGTCGTCGAATTCGCGGGCCGTCCGGTGAAAGACCTCTACGACTTCAGCGATGTGCTCTACTCGCACAAGCCAGGCGACAGCGTATCTGTAACCGTCCTGCGGAATGGCGACCGGAAGCAGTTCACCGTGCGGCTCGGCAAACGAGGATGAACGCGTGTAAGCGTGGCGCGTGGTCGCCCCAGGCCCTATTCCCTGGCCCCTAGTCTTGCTCCGCCTCTGGACGAGCGCCCGGTATACGTTCCCGCTCCCGGCCGGACATCGGTTTCCGATCGGGAAGTACCAGCTTCTGCGTGAGCAAGTTTTAATCAACGGTATCGTCGCGCCGGAGGCGCTACGCGAGCCGGAACGGGCCACACGCGAAGCGCTGCAGCTCGTCCACACGGCAGACTACGTCGATCGCTTTCTCGAGGGACGCCTCTCGCCCGAGGAGTTGCGCCGCCTCGGTTTCCCCTGGTCTTCCGCACTGGTCGAGCGATCGCTGCGCGCCGTGGGAGGGACTTGCGAAGCAGCCGCCGCCGCATTGGAGGACGGCGTGGCCATGAACCTGGCTGGCGGAACACACCACGCATTTGCCGATCACGGCGAGGGATTTTGCGTGTTCAACGACGTCGCCATCGCCATTCGCGCGCTCCAGCGCACTCACCGCGTCCGTCGCGCCGCGATCGTCGATCTCGACGTACATCAGGGGAATGGAACCAATGCCATCTTCGCCGGCGATGAGAGTGTTTTCACCTTCAGCATGCACGGCGGCCGGAACTATCCCTTTCACAAAATCCCGGGCTCGCTCGACGTGGAGCTGCCCGACGGCACGCGGGACGATGACTACCTCGATCAACTGACCTCTCGTCTGCCGACGGTGCTCGCCCGCGCGAGCGCGGATCTCGTCGTCTATCTCGCCGGTGCCGATCCGCACGAGGGCGACGCCCTGGGCAGGTTGGGTCTTTCCTTCAATGGATTGGCGCGGCGCGACGCGCTCGTGATCGATCTCTGCCGTGAAGTGGGTATACCAGTCGCGATCACCATCGCGGGCGGCTACGGCCGGAATCTGGACGACACTGTTCGCATCCACCTAGAAACGGCACGCATCGCTAGCATGGCCTCCGCATCGGCGCACGTCCGATAGCGCAATTCGCGATGCATCGTGCAAGTCGCGGTCGTCTCAAGCCGGGCAAGAGTGCCCTCTGACTCACTATGTCCTTGGCGCCCATAAGCTTTTCTATGGGCTCCGCTAGGGTCTGACCGTTGCCTAATCCTCGCCGTGGTCGCCCCGGCTCCCCCGCCGCGCGCCTGTTTCTCTTCTCGATATTCCCCACGGAGAGCCTCATGTCCACAATGCTTCGTGCTCGGAAGGGCTTCACCCTCATCGAGCTCCTGATCGTGGTCGTGATCATCGGCATCTTGGCCGCGATCGCGATTCCGAAGTTCGCGAACACCAAGAACAAGGCGTACGTAACGGCGATGAAGTCGGACCTGCGCAACCTCGTCACCGCTGAGGAAGCGTTCTTCTCCGATTCGACGTACTACACCGACGCGACGACGCTCGTTGCGCGTAACGGGTTCAAGAACTCGTCTGGT
The DNA here is from genome assembly GCA_036496605.1 of Gemmatimonadaceae bacterium. Lineage (NCBI taxonomy): Bacteria > Pseudomonadati > Gemmatimonadota > Gemmatimonadia > Gemmatimonadales > Gemmatimonadaceae > Gemmatimonadaceae bacterium. The sequence goes on from DASXKV010000052.1 coordinate 50,133, forward strand.
GTCGGCGTCCCAGGCGTGACCCCCGGGCCGGGCTACTGGTCGGCGACGGTTACGCACAGTCAGCTTTCTGGTTCGACCTGCGGTATCGGCGTGAA